>JASLWR010000085.1 GCA_030740765.1 Thermoplasmatota archaeon | reverse complement strand
GATTGGAGATGTCATGGAAATCACCTTTAGGAATGGTATAGGAATATAAAAACGTTGTTGAAATATGTGTCTTCAATAGGGATTGCTCGATCCAAATTCTTCGCATGTGCCTCTTCATCTCTTACTATTCTTAGGTTTAACGAAACGACAAAAGGTCAAATTTTCGGTTTACCTCACGAAGCAATTAAGGTATTTCGCATAACTCCCCTATTCCCGAACAAAAAGTTCGCAAAAACCGGTAAATCCCCGTATTCTGCGAAAAAAACCCTTCCTCAACCCCTTGATTCTGAAGAATCAGGTATGGAATATATTAGTGAATCTCATTTTCGTCGAAATGATGTGATTCTTGTATTTCACGTACAGTTTTTTCTTTTTTCAAATTCTGTTCCATAGCGAAGATACTGTCCAATGGACTCTCGATTCCCGCTAGGTCCCTTCTCATAACGTGTGTGTAGATCTGGGTTGTTTCCGGTTTTCGGTGACCCAGCATTTCTTGAACGTATCTCAGGTTTATCCCCCGCTCGATTAGATGTGTAGCGAAGCTGTGCCTTAGTGTGTGTACCGTTGCGTCAGTTTTGATCTCTGCACGTTTTGCCACTTCCTTGAACATCACCTCTATCGCCCTTGGAGTAAGGTGTTTCCCTTCGTTTCTTCCGGGAAAAAGCCATTTTCCTTCAGGATGGTAGGCTTCTAAATAGTCAGTGAACGCTTGAAGCGCCACCGTGGAGAGTATGGTGTAACGGTCTTTCCTTCCTTTCCCGTCTCTGACCCTGAGCATTTTCCGATCCCCATCGATGTCCTCCACTCTTAGCTTTACCGCTTCGCTGACCCGGATACCTGACGAGTAAATAAGCATGAAAATAGCTTTGTATTTGAGATCGCGCTGGGCAAGAAGAAATCTCATTACTTCGTCCTTGGACATGACTGTTGGGAGTCGGTGTTCCGGTCTGGGCCTTTCTATGGATCGCCAGACCTCGTCCAATTTCAACACGTACCTGAAGAGGAACTTTAATGAACTGACAGCCACGTTGTAATATGATAGGACCGCTTTCTTTCGCTCGAACAGGTTCATCAGGTAATCGTGAACCACTTCCGCTCCCAGATTTTTTTGTGACTTCTCCAGATATAGAGAGAAACGCTTTATGTGGGCCAGATACACTTGTCGGGTCTTTAGACTGTAGCCCCTGAGTATAAGCACTTTCTTTGCGGTTTCTTTTATCCCTTTCCACCAAATTGTGCTTCCATGGTTTTCTTTTACCGGTGGGGACTCGGCCAGGGAATAGTCTATGACTATCCTCCGTCCGCTGAATTCGTTCTTTATCTTTTTCAGTACTTCGGCTCCGCCCGGAAAGCTCCAGAACTTGCCCGTCTCGTGCCATCGGGAACCCTTGATGCATCGCATCTTGGCATTGTATAGGGGATTGTAGGAAAACAATGTAATAATACGGTTGTCCGGCAGTATAATATTAGTTACCTCGGGATCCATCCTTCACCACCTCGTTCTGATTCGCTTTATGAAACGCATCTTGTAGCTGAATCCATATCCTGTGTGATAGTATATATACGTTAACGGGAGGGAGGGGTCAGTGAAAGTAAAGTATTAATAGAATGATCGAAAATTAGAAAATTCATCTGTGGTGCCAGGGGTGGAAATTAGTCTTTAGGATTGGGAATCGAGGTCAAATAACAAATGCAGGTGAGATGGTATGTTTGTCGAATGTAATAACCGGAAAAAAAGTAAAAGTAAGACGACAAATATTGAAAAGGCGGCAACAATTCTTACGACAATCATAAATGATACGTTTCGAATCGAGAAACTCACGTCCAGTGAACAGCCTTTATAAATTCGTCCCACTGGGTGTCCTGTGCGAACTGTATCTCCTCGTAGGCAGGATTGTATTCTGATGAACGGTACGGTATGTAGATGGATATACCATGGGCGTCGGGGTGCCCGCCGTCGGCTTCCACGTTCCTGTAAGCCATTACGGTATCCTCCACAAGCTGCATAACATCATCCGAATGGGAATTTTGTAGAGTTCCCGAGGCTGGTTTAGAAAGCTGAAGAGCAAAATCGTAAAGGTCGAAGTTCGTATAAGTTGACAAACCCACCCAGTCCATCTGAGCGGAAAAATACTCCGTATACTGGCAGTCAGGCAGTTCAGGGTGGCCTATGACGTGGTTTATGAGATTCGCCTGGCGCACGGCCTTGCCCGGGCCGGTCACTTTGTCCATAAGCTCACGGGCCATGGAATCCACGGATTTTGAAAGATTTTCTATATTCGACAGATTGTAGGCGGCCATCACATCGGAATAGCCTTCCTTCGGTATGAAAGGAGGCGCGGTCCAGGGGCCGTAGGGTTTGAATGTTTCGATCATTACCAGTGAAAGTTCTTCAGGGCTCAATGCCGGGTTTTCCACGAGGCGGCCCCAGCATTCGTCATACTGCCAGTTTCCAGCATCCCAGATGTCCTTGTCGGGCTCGGCCTCCGCCCCCCACCCGTATGTCGAACCGCCGATGAAGTAGTCCACGCTTTCTCGAAGTTCATACCCGAATTCGAGCATTCCCACGAGACAGCCTTCAGTGGACAGTATCTCAACATTTTTTCCGACGTGTTCCTTCATTCCCTCGGTCACCTCGCGGATCTCGGGCAGAGAAAGGTGATCATTGGAGCTCTCGTCCCAGCACATGCCCCGCCATCCCCCACCATGGTTCACAAGATGAATGTTATAATTTTCGGCAGGGTAGTTATCGGCCCCCCAGATGAGGAACTTCAAAAGGTGCTCCGGGTCGCCAAGGTTAAGTTCACTATCGGTCCAGCTCTCGTCTATAAGGGTAATTGGCATTTCCGTAGAATTCCCTTTTTCGATCTTCAGAAGCTTCGTATCTCCGTCTTCCTTTCTGTCAAGTATCCCGATGAGATTCACGTCCTCACTGTTCTCAACCATCTCAAGATAATGTAGATTACAAAGCATCATGTTCCAGTCAGCAAGATTGCCATCGCCGCACAACCAGAAGAAGGAGGTCCATTTTGCCACGTGTTTTTCCTCGGCAATCTTATCTTCGGGTTCGTTTACGGAGAAGTTAACTATGAAAACAGAGGTTAGGACCATCAATCCAGCGATCACAGCCGCGCTTAGATACTTTTGTTTAGTAGACATCATCATCTTCACCGGGGTCGTAATATATATAAACAATATTGAAAAGAATATTATATTTAGTTTCGCATGGAAATAAATTCTGTGTTCTTTAACGCAATTGGTGTTTGTTCAATTGGATTAAAGGATTATTGGCAGTATATGACCCTTGCCGGATTCAAAAAAAGGAGGAAAGGATCCATTGCCTTTCCTCTTCACTTGAAAAGCCGAGACACACTGGCTCGGATTGAAAGTGTGACACGTCCGCAGGCTTACTAGCCGAGGGCGCAGCAATGCCTGAAAGGTGTTGCATAATGAAGTGTGCGCCAACAGGTGTGTCTTTACTTGAAAAGCCAAGTCCCGACATAGAATCAAAGATTCTATTAGGCGACAGTGAAACAACGTTTCACTTAGCCCTAATTGCATCTTGATGCAATGTCGGGGCTAATAGAAACAAAAGTTTCCATGTCGCCTACTGGCTTGGTTTGACAGGCTTGACCGCACCCTGTTTGCGGGGTAACGTTCCCGCAAATACAGATGTATGTACCATACATCAGGAGCGGGCAAGTGAGACGCGTCATAAACGCGTCAACATTGGCGAGCCCGTAGGCTTACTAGCCGAGGGATCAGGCGCATCTTGATGCGCCGGAGCCTGACGGGTAATGTCCCGGCAGGGATAGAAACACCCGTAGGGGACATCGTCCCCGAGGATGCAGCATAATCTTGATTATGCGTAATATAATGAGCATCTTGATGTTTCAAGATGAAATGGGAGCCAACTGGGCCACCTTTACACGTCACTTTAGTGAGTACTTCTGGTTAATTAGCTTAAACCCATTTGAGCAAGGGGTGAAAAAAATGTTCAGGGCCAAATTAATCAACCACTTTAGTGCATCTGGTGCTCTGATCCTTACATTCATCTCGGGTTTGTTCGTAAACTCATTTCCCGGGTTCTCTCATTCATCCAGCATTGATGCATTGTCGGGATTTTTGACTGTATTGTTCTTCCTGTTCTTATTTATTGGAATCTTATCATCACTGATTGCCCTGATAGCTATATTCATGAGGCTAAGATTTAGATGGATATTGATTTTCACACTTCTCTCTTTTCTTGGAAGCGGTGTTTGTTTTTTGAGGTACAGCATAATGTCCTTCACGTCACTTATCGCACTGTTAATCGTCCTTATAAATTACAATGATTTCAAGACTCGGAATCTGCAATACGCAAAAAATACAAACTGGGATTAAGCTAGAATCGATATACTGGTGCCGTGATCGGTCCGGTTTCATTGAATTTTCAAGCACTACCGGTAAGTATTTTCAAGATAAGGAATAGAAGTACAAAAAGTTATAATAAATCTTGTAAATACATTTGAGTTTTAACATAGATCATATCAATGAACCGTAAGAAATTACTCGGGGGAATGAAAATATGGCAAACAGCAGACGAATGGCAATAATCATGATCAACCTTTTCATTTTGAGCAATATCCTGGCAATAATCGATATTCCATTCCTTGAACCCTTGGGTTCGGACGGGACGGCCGATGCAGCCATTATCACTGTGGACGACAGCGGCGGACAGGATCACGCCACCATACAAGCAGCTATCGATGCAGCGAGTCCGGGAGATACCATACGGGTGCATAACGGTACGTACAACGAGTCGGTGATTGTGAATAAAACCGTTACTCTGATAGGTAATGGAAGCGCAAACACGATTATTGATGGTGGAGGTAATGGTCAATCGATTTTGGATATTACGGCAAATCGAGTGAACATATCCGGTTTCAATGTTCGCCATACGGGTATTATGGGCAGGTCCCTAGCGGCAGGAATTTCTATTTATGGTGGCGACAATTGCAAGATCGAGAACAATAATTGCTCATACAACACAATGGGTATCGTACTTGAAAATACAACGAATAATACTATAGCCAATAACACGATGATATACAACTATTGGGGCGTTAATCTCGACTCATCTTCAAATAATACAATTCGGAACAATTCTTTTACCTCCAATTTTTTTGGAATATATTTAAACGCCTCCAATAATAACCTGATAATCAATAACACGCTCGACTCGAACGATTACAACGGTACCCCCATTAATCCTCCCGACCATGACGGCAACGGGCTTTCCGACGAGGATGATGGTCAGAATCCATGGGCGGATAGTGACCACGATGGTTTTGCCAATGCCGATGAAGGTGAAGGTGGCGGATACGGTTTTACCGATCCGTTCGATGCAGATAGCGACTGGGACGGGTTGGCCGATGGCCTGGATTTTTTCCTGGGTTTTTGGTCGGCTGATTGGGATACTGATTCGGATGGAATATCTGACAGGAATGAGATACAGAATTTCGGAATAGGTACTGAGCTAAGTGCTGGCAATCTTATCGAAAACAATACTTGCGTGAAATATGATAATGGCATTTTGTTGCTTTCATCAAATAACAACACAGTTGATAGATGCAATACATCATACAACAATTATGGAACACACATAAATTCGGGGAACTACAATATAATTACGAATGGAACTATGTCATATAATTCGAAAGGAATTTACGTGGAATCGGGAATTCGTAATTCCTTATCGAACGATATCATATCAACAAACGGCTTTGGCATTTACATTGAATCCGGGAATAACAATACCGCTTCGAAAGAAAACATATCCAATAATGCAATTGGTATAATGCTCGTTTTATCGGTTTACAACGATATTTACAATAATACACTTATCGCCAATAATTTCCTTGCCCCACATCCGGCATACTGGGATACTAATGGAAACGGGGTTCCGGACAACCAGGAAGATCCATATCAGAATATGAGTGCCGATTCCGATGGGGACGGTCTGACAAACGGCGAGGAGATGGAACTTGGGGGGTGGAATCCGACCGACCCGGACATGGATGACGATGGTTTAACGGACGGACTCGAAGCGGCATTCAATTTAAATCCGTATAATTCGGATAGCGACAATAACGGTATAGACGATGTAATAGAGTACAACAACCGTCACATCTCCCTTGCGATGTCCGATAACAATAATATCACGAATAATCACTGTGTGAACAGTACGGAAGGAATATTCCTTTTAAATTCGAGCCTGAATTCTATTATCTCAAATATAGTGGACTCCAGCACTTTATACGGAGTCACCATCTATTCGGGCATCAACAATACAATATTTGGAAATCAATTTGTCAAGAACAATAACGGGAGCGTACAGGCAAATGACAACGGCACGGGGAACTTCTGGAACAAAACGGCCGGGAAAGCTGTAGGAACAGGTAATTTCTGGTCGGATTACATGCAGCAGTATCCTTCGTCATCAAACGATGGGATCGTGTGGAACACCCCTTACGTCATAAACGGCACTGCGGGAAGCCACGATAATTCTCCACTATTTCTACCACCGGGAGTATCGGACAACAGCCTCGGAAGCGGGACAACGGGGGATCAATTCACTTTTCAAATTGAATTTCCAGATGCCGTTGAAGTCAGCACTTTCAGAGCCAACTACAGCCACGGGATAGAAACTGGAAATCTTTCACTTGTCGATACCGGCGGAATCTGGACGGGGAACATCGTCCTCGATCATAATCTTACCAACCTCAACTATACTCTGTATATCAATTCCAATAACAGTTATAACTTCACCATTTCCGAAAAAACGGTTGTGGTAAGAGACAATGACCATCCCTCTCTCATTGACGATAGCAGCGGGGACAACTCCACCACAGGAGATGAATTCATTTTCAATATAAGCGCTTCAGACAACATTGAAGTGGGTGCAGTATATGCCGGGTGGGGACACGGCGGTCTGAGTGGCAACGAATCCTTGAAGCTTACCAACGGGTACTGGTTGGGAACGGTTAGCCTCGATGATGCTCTTGAAGATCTTGCATACACCATATTCATCAACGACACGTCGAATAATTATTTTACTGTGGCGCAACAGGATATTCCCGTGGCCGATAACGACCTGCCAGTAATCGATGCGGACAACAGCCCCAACGCGGGCACCACCGGCGACTCCTTCCAGTTCAACATAAGCGCATCGGACAATATCGAAATAGATACGGTTTTCGTGGACTGGGCGCACGGCAATTTGAGCGGCAACGAGTCCATGAGCCAATCAAACGGTTTCTGGATGGCAAGTATCCAGCTGGATGAAAATAATGAAAATCTCACCTACACTGTCCACGTAAACGATACTTCCAATAACTACAATAAACGCTCCCCGGAATTTGCCGTTATATCCGATGACGAGGTGCCAGTTCTCATTAATGACAGCAGTTCCGATACCGGAACAACCGGCGATCTATTCCATTTCAATGTCAGTGCCTCGGACAACATCGATGTCGGGTCCATTTATATCAACTGGAGCCATGGTGGGCTGAGCGGAAATAAATCACTAAGAAGAATGGACGGCTACTGGGTTGGTAACATCACTCTCGACCACAGCCTTGACAACCTCTCCTACATTATTTACGTGGAAGATTCTTCCGGAAATTATAATATTTCCTCAACAAGGACGGTAACGCTCGCCGACAACGATAAACCATCATTCACCGACAACACTGTATCGAAAGGTACAACCGGCGAAGTTTTTCTCTTCAACGTCAGTGCACAGGACAATATCGACGTTTTTTCAGTCAACATCATCTGGAATCACGGGCTGCTTAGTGATAATCTATCACTGGTCAATGTGAACGGTTTCTGGGGTGGTAGCATCGTTGTCGACCACAATACCGCCGGGTTGACCTACAGTACAATGGTGAACGACAGAACGGGAAATTTTGTCATCGGCCAGCTACGAACTGTCACGGTAACTGACAATGACATTCCAATCGTCCATGCGGGTAAGGACGTAGTCGTAGAGGAGAATGGAACGGTCATCTTCGACGCTAACGCTTCAGACAACAGTGGGATCGCAAATTATACCTGGTCCTTTGTTTACGATAACCGATCAGTTGTTCTCTACGGCCCGAATCCCCAGTTCAAATTCGAGGAGCCGGGAAATTACACCGTGGATCTCAATGTTACGGATGCCTCCGGAAATGTGAATTCCACCCAGATCACAGTCACTGTGCTTCCCAGGAACATTCCGGTTGAGATAGACCGGGAGCCCCCGGTGATAATTCACAATCCCAAAACGGAAGTGAATATTTTTCAGAATATAACTATCACGGCCGTGATCACCGATAATGTTGAGGTAATGTCAGCAACATTGTTTTACAAAAACGTCGGCGATGCGAACTATTCAAGTAAAATAATGATGCCAACCGGGTCCATTGACAGTTACTATGCCATCATACCTGCACAAAATCAATTGGGGAACGTCAGTTATTATATCTACGCCACAGACGGGCGTGGCGAGGCGACGCTGCCCCAGAACATCAGCAGGTCCGTTTTCACCATCACGGTCACCGAGGAAGAGGGCCTGAAAGAAGAGTTGAAGATAAATATACTTACTCCAAAGAAAGGAGCAACCGTGAAAGGAAAAATCACCATAAATGTGTCCACCGTCAACGGTTACATCGGCGATGAATACGTGAACATAGTAATGGTGAAGGTTGAAGTCAGGGAATCGTCGACACATAAACTGATTGCTGAATTTTCGAAAATAAATGCTGATAATTCGTCCAACAAATGGTTTACATTCACATGGAATACCAGTGAAACGGATGACGGTAAATATACAATAATTGCAGAGGGATATCCAGCCGAGGAAGGGAATGAGACTGTAGACGAACCAGTTGTCACCACCGAAATTGGAGTAACCGTGGACAATCCCATATCGATGATAGGTGCAGTTGCCGGAACTGTGGTTGGGGTTGCGGCGGCGGTTGGGGCCACCATCATTACAAGCGGTGCAGCCGCAGGGGCCATTAGTGCGGGAGGCGCATCCACCAGCGGCTCATTTTTCGGTAAATTGCTTGGATACCTCGACAAGGTTCTGGATCCCTTACAGAAAAAGGCCGAAAGGGCGCTGGAAGAGCGGACCGGGAAGGATGCTACGGAATTCTCAATTGCTTCCCCCATAATAACACAAAAACAAGTTATCTCCCTAATTATCGCCATATTTGCACTTCTGATCCCCTTGACGTATTTCCAGGTAGAAGGTGGATTCTTTTTCACATGGGGTGGTAACAGCAGCTTTTCCTGGAGCGAATATTTATGGGCGCTCCCTTCCGTATTCCTGACAGCCGCGATTTTCCTGATTGCGCTTTCCCTGGCCGAGGTTTATGCTGTAAGATTACGAAAACAGTGGACCGAGTTCAAGGTGTGGGGAGTAGGTTTGTTCTCGCTGTTCGTTTCCTCTTTCTTCTTCCTTATTCCTTTCGGTATGTCGGGCAGGTTGGACCAGGGATACTGGGAGAGGATCGACAAGAAAGGATTCGGTTTCGTGGGGCTGGCCAGGTATTTTATAATATTGACACTGACCCTTCTGTTCTTCCTGATGATACTGGGGGGTCTCAAAACGGCGGGCGAGGCTGGAATGCTTATCAGCCTGATGACGTTATTCTACGGTATGATGCCCTTCGGGGAATCACCGGGAAAATACATATTCAAGTGGAGAAAATCGGTCTGGATAATAAGTGGCATATTCTCCGCTATCCTTTTCTACGGGTGGTTATTAGAATTGATCCCCCGGATGGTATATTTCATATTCGGAATAATCGGACTTATTGGAGCCGGTCTAGTATACATTATGCTTATGAAGGAGAGCCGAACCCTTAAAGAGGAAAAGGAGAGGACCCTGAGGACAATCGCTACAAAATATGTGGATGAGGATGACGAGGATGATGAGGAGGAAGATAGCGAGGAGAAGGAGGAAGGCGAGGAGGGGGAAGACGAGCCCGTTATAAAAGAAGAGACCATTGAAGGCGATGATGAGGACACCGGGGATGATGACGAGGAGAAAGGAAAGGACGAGGATGACACCGACGTATGGGATACAGACGAGTTGCCCGCACCAGTGGATGAAGTGGGAGTACCGGAGCCGGGGGAGCCGCCTGCACCGCCTGAAGACGATGATGAAGGGGGCAAATCCGGGATAGAAGAGGAACCGGAGCTGCAGGAGCCGCCAGAGGACGATGATGTCGCGTTGGACGAACCGAAGGAGCCGGTTGAGCCTGCGGATTCTGATGATTTCCTTTCCCTGGATGATGATGCCGAATCAGAAGAACCGGCGACGACTATTGAGACCGAGGAGGCAGATGAATTTGCTTCACTGGATGATACCGAATTGGAAGAACCAGCCGCCCCCGTTGAGATCGAAGAGCCGGACGAGATGGAACTAGATATACCACCAGTGCCGCCTGACTAGAATGACCCAGTAACAGTAGCACCCGGTTATGACTACGAACTCGGTCCGGCAAGGGATCGCTTGGCCAGTTTTTCTTTGGCAAAAGTTTATATAATCTTGACACAATGAATTTCTATCTTATGTCTCATGAAATAATTAACGAGGAATTATTTTCAAAGGTGTGTCAATGATAAGAACGGCAACTATCATAATGGTTATACTTACACTGCTAAGTATGTCGATGATTTCGAATAACATTTTCGGAGTTACTCCGGGAGATATCGAAGATCCGGTGGCCGATGCCGGAACGGATATGACGGTAAACCAGGGCGACATCGTAACTTTCAACGGCAGCGCAAGCACTGATGATGTCGGTGTCATAAACTACACATGGATATTCAGGGACATTGATGAAAAGATTCTATATGGTGAGGAGGTGAATTATACTTTCAACAATGCCGGGGACTTCGTGGTGAGCTTGAATGTCAGCGACGCGGCGGAGAACTGGAACACCGACAACCTGACAGTGACGGTAATTGATCTTACCGCGCCCACAGCGGATGCCGGGGAAGACATTGAAGTGGAGCGGAATGCGGAAATCACCTTCGACGGAACTAATTCCATCGATAACATGGGCATCATAAATTACACTTGGATTTTCAACTACAACGGCAGCGAAATAAATCTCTATGAAGAGATTGCAACCTTCGTTTTTGAGAAATCCGGAAACTACTTGATAACCCTCGAGGTGCGGGACCTTATGGGAAATCTGGGTACCGACGAGTTTTGGGTTAACGTAACCGGTGAGGCCGACATGGAAAACCCGGTAAGCGAAGCAGGGGCGGACAAAAACGTTTTGGTGGGTTCACAGGTCACTTTGGACGGCAGCGCATCATCCGATAATGTCGGGATAAATGAATGGACGTGGACGTTCACCTATAACGGGACAGAGCGCGTATTGTCTGGAAAAACAGCATCCTTCATTTTCGATATTGTGGGAAATTATTCCATAACTCTTTCAGTGGCTGACGCTTTTGGCAATTCCGATAGCGACACGATATGGGTCAATGTGACCGAGACATTAGTAGAGGATACGGAGGCACCTGTGGCAAAAGCAGGTGCAGACCGAACAGTAGATAATGGAACGCTGGTGAAATTCGACGCTGGCGCATCCACGGATAATATGGGGGTCATAAACTGGACATGGAAGTTCACCTATAACGGTTCAGGGCACGAGCTGTACGGTAAGACAGTATCATTTCGCTTTGATATTACGGGGAATTACACCATAACTCTTGCAGTGACGGACGAGGCCGGAAATCTTGATAGCGATACAACATGGATCAATGTTACCAAGCCCGTAGGGACGGATACCGAAGCACCATTAGCTAAAGCAGGTGGTGACCGGACTGAGGACGCAGGGGCGCAGGTCCAGTTCGACGGAAGCGCATCAACGGATAACGTAGGTGTGATTAACTACACATGGACGTTTACCTATGATGGTGCCGTGCAGAAATTATACGGTGAAAAACCGAGTTTCAGATTCGATATAACAGGTAACTATTCGTTAACTTTTAGTGTTTCGGACAAAGCTGGCAACCTAAATGAGAGCATTTTTATTGTTCAAGTAAAGGAGGCGCTTCCTCAACCTTTCACTCTTGGTCCCTTTATGGATAAGGATGGAAATCCCGTCGAGGGTCTGGACGTAACCATAACAATTGACAGCACGCCCTATACCGCCAAGACCGATAAAAACGGTAAAGCGAGCTTCCAGAACACTCCTTCACCTCAAAATGATGACAAGGTAGTTGTTAAACAGAATGGCGAGATAGTCTATGAAAGTGGATACAGCGAATTCTTGAAGGAAAGCACCATCGCCGATCCCAATGACACCGAAGACTTTTTATCGAGAGTACCCTGGTTGTGGGTTGGAGTCGGCGGAGGCGGACTGCTGCTGATCATTATCATAATCATAGTGATTAAAAAAAGAAGGGACTATGACGATGACGACGATGACGATGATTACGACTACGGCGAATATATAGAAACAAAGGCATGCCACAAGTGCGGCGAGCTCTTAGCGACCTTTGACACCAAGTTCTGTCAAGTATGCGGCGAGGATCAGGACCCCTTTGGAGGGCCCACGATCACTATCGAGGAAAAACTGTGTGTAAAATGCTACGTTCCGGTATTACCCCCCAACTCCCCGTTCTGTCAGAACTGCGGAGCAAACCAGCAGTCTATTGCGGGAAGCGATCAGGGAAGGGGTTTTTAGAAATCATTCACCCATCAATACTTCCACGGCCACCTTGAAGATCGTCTCCAAACTCTTTTTGGCAGTTTCACCATGAAATTCCGGCTTCCATTCCAGCTCCGCCAGTGAATCGCTGATGGTAAAGAAAGACCCCATATCCACTTTTCTGTACTCGGCAACAGCGAACAAGGCTGCCGCCTCCATTTCAACTGTTGCTACCCCCTCGGATTGGTATTTCCTTATCTCTGCAAGCGTTTCGCGATACGGAGCATCCGTGGTCCAGCTGGTTCCAACGTGATATTTCACCTTGCACCTATCCAATGACTCCATGATCTCTTTGGTGATCTTCTTCGATGCATGAGCATGTTTTGCCCCTTCAAGGTAATGGTAAGAGGTACCTTCGTCGCGTATGGCTTTATCGCAAACGACTATATCGCCGATCTCTATTTCTTTCTGAAGCGTCCCGGCGCTCCCGATGGATATAAAATTGGTTACACCAAAGGCAATCAATTCCTCCAGCAAGGCCACCGCCACCGGTGCGCCTATCCCGAATTTCCCGATCACTGCCACCTTTCCGCCGGTACCATCCAGTAAACGAATATCGCCGAAAAAACCTTTGAGCCGGGTTGTTTTTTGTTTATTGACAATGTACTTCCATAAACTATTCTGGTAGCAGATAATAACTCCCTGAGGCACTTCGAATTCAAGATATTTATTTCCTGTTCTCTGGTACTCGATATAGTCCCGTGGGCCGTAGAGGGCAGCTTTGTCATGCTTACCTGAGAAATTGGGAAACGTCATGTCGGGGAATGAGATGAACAGGTTAATAAATGTTTTTTAAATGACACTGAAACTCGCGTAAGAAGTCTTCGCGAGATAGAAATTGTGAGCGTGGGATATGATTTTCCAATTACGCCGACGAGCATATCAAAAAGTTAAAGACGGATGTGTATCATTCTGCTGATCACGTGGTCTGGACCACGGCGGAGATATTCTTTACGATGGCAGTGAAGGTGATGAGGAAATAGAGATGCTCGTTGAACCGTGTATAATTACTTCGATGTTATTGATAGGCGATTTTTTACGAATTTATTAATATGTGTTTGGTTTATCACAAAGGGCATATCACACTCATTCCCGACGATGAAGGTTAACCCATGAGAAATATAACGGCCATA
>JASLWR010000084.1 GCA_030740765.1 Thermoplasmatota archaeon | reverse complement strand
AATCAAAGCCGCTATGCAAGGAACAATTTTAAAGGTACTTTTGAAGGAGGGTGACGATGTGGCCGAGGGTGACGCGATCGCTGTACTAGAGGCGATGAAGATGGAGCAGGAAATACACGCCACTCACTCTGGAGCAGTAAAAAAGATATTCATAGCGGAAGGCGACAGCGTCGGTCCCAATGACATCATAATGCAGGTCCTGTGATCGATATGCTCAATAAGGTAATGATAGCCAACAGGGGAGAGATCGCCGTACGAATAATGAGGGCCTGCAAGGAATTGAACATACCTACAGTGGCCGTTTATTCAGATGCGGACCGAAATTCCCTGTTCACCAAATACGCTGACGAGAAATACAATATCGGGAAAAATCCGGCGAGCATGAGCTATCTTCGAAAAGACAAGCTCATAGACGTTGCCCTTGAAAGCGGTGCGGACGGGATCCATCCTGGTTATGGATTCCTGGCAGAGAACGCAGAGTTCGCCGGGATGTGCAAATCCAACGGCATCGAGTTCATCGGGCCTCCCGTCAGCGCAATGGAGTTGATGTGCTCCAAGATCGATTCCAAGAAATCCATGAAAGCGGCGGGGGTTCACGTGGTTCCCGGCGTATCCGAGGCCATCAGCGACCACGAGAGAGCCAAGGACATCGCACACGAGATAGGATATCCCGTCATGCTGAAGGCCAGCGCGGGAGGCGGTGGCATTGGCATACAGATGGTGGAGAACGAGACGGTAATGGAAGGAAGCCTTGAATCGGTAAGGAGACTTTCTAAAAGTTCGTTCGGCGACGATTCCGTCTTTATAGAGAAATTCATACCGAACCCAAGGCATATCGAGTTCCAGGTGATTGGAGACAAGCAGGGACACATGATACACGTATGCGAGAGGGAATGTTCTGTGCAGCGGCGTCATCAAAAACTCATCGAGGAAACGCCTTCCTGCGCGCTTGACCAGGATATGAGAGCGGAAATGGGTGAGCAGGCGGTGCTGGTGGCCAATACTGCCGGGTACTACAACGCGGGAACATGCGAGTTCATGTTCAAGGAGGGAGAATATTTTTTTCTCGAGATGAACACTCGACTGCAGGTGGAGCATCCCATAACCGAGATGATCACTGGTGTTGACCTGGCGAGAGAACAGTTGAGGGTGGCATCGGGGCTGGAACTCGAATACGGACAGGAGGATATCCGGCCGAGAGGACATTCCATCGAGTGCCGGATAAACGCCGAGGATCCGTTGAATAATTTTTTACCGGCTCCGGGCAGGATCTCGAAATATGCCGAACCGTCGGGACCGGGTATAAGGGTGGATTCGGGTGTGTACGAGGGATTCACGATACCTCCTTATTACGATTCCATGATCGCAAAGTTAATCGTGTGGGCGGAAGACCGGCCAAGAGCTATCGAGAGGATGAAACGAGCACTTTGGGAGTACCAGATCTTCGGCGTGCGCCATAATATACCATTCCATGAAGTGGTTATGAATGAACCGGTGTTTAAAAGAGGCGAGTACGACACCTCCTATATTCCCAGATATAAGATAATGGAGAAAGTAGTAGACTACGTAAATGCCCAGAAATCCGCAAGAGGAGGAGCCCGTATTGCCGCTGCTCTATCGGCTGCAGGGGCATACGTAAACGCGTATTGCGGGCAGCAGTGAATTATTTTAGCGGAACCTGAAATCATCGTAAAAGACTTTTTTCCTATTTTTCTGAGAGCTTTTCACAATTATTCACTTTAATTTCCACAACATTTTAATAAGGAAAATATAATACCATCCTTTTAAGAGAGTTTATTATTCTCTTGAAAAGCCAAGTCTTCTTGGCTTGGCTTGAAAGTATGACACGCCAACAAGTGTGTCTTTACATTAAAACCCAACCGGTTTAATAAAACTCAACGAAAGGGGAGCAAGAAACAAATAGTGAAGGTAATTATATGCAAGTAATTGAATTTATTATCTCCATACTTAGATTCGCATTTACCATATCGGTTGTCTCTTTTGCTTATTTCACCTTTAAAAATATCCGATTCATGAGGACATCTTTTGGCCATAAATTCGTCGTGGGAAGTGTGGCAATGTCCCTGATGACTAGTATAATCGGTACACTGTACTATTATTATTTTCCCAGTTTGAAATTAATTACGTTTTCTATATGGATCTTTGCACTACTTTTATTGATAATCGGATGTACTATCAGGGGAATGCAGCTAAAAAGGCATTTTCAGTTATCTTTATTTCGTACATTTCTTCAGATACCTCAAGGCAAATTGTACTTTGCCGCTATCACCATACTTATTATTGTCAGCCTACCTTCATATATATTAGCACTACTTTCTCCATTGCTTCCAGGTTATAATTGGTTCACAATTGTTCAACTTAATTCCTGGATATTCGCGAATTTTATTCTAATGTTTGCGGAAAAAAATCTATATTATATGTTTCGCAGTAAAGATGAAATAGTGAAATATTGGGGCGATGATGATATTGCCTGGCTTGAAGAGGACGAACTTGTTTGTGAATCGTATGGGGATTTGACAAATTATTGTGTATTGGCTGCAATACCATATGTCGGAAAAAAATCTCTCAAGAATGTCTTGATAAATTATTTCGAAAATACACCTGTATTATTTGAAGGATCTAAGATAAGAAATAACGGAACCATCGATGTTAAAGATGTAGTGAAAAACCTCGAAAACATATATTCAAAAGGGAGAGTAACCACTATTTGCATGTTATTTGGGGAACTTAACCGAAATTTGATGGAAATATTAAGCGATGCAACTTCACACAAATATGCGAAGGAGATCTACGAGAAAGGTTTCCGCGATATTAGGAAACGATACAAGAACAAACCAGTTTTATTGAATATTCTAAGAAGTCTTCCCGATGACATCCTTGAGCCCGAAAGGTTCGGACTCATGAGCAAAGATGAACTTGAAGTTAAGGTCAGAGAAAGAACCATAACGTTGGAAAAGTTAACGGAAGAATTGGAAAAGGCTAATAAAGAGCTGAAAGGTTTGGACAAGATGAAATCGGATTTCATCGATATTGCTTCCCATGAACTGAGAACGCCCATGACACCGATAAAATCTCTCGTGCAACTAATAGAAGAGGGTGAGTTGGAACGAATGAGTGAATCACGACGTGAAACCTTGTTCAGGACATTGAACAGTAGCATCGACAGGCTAACCTCAACCGTTTCCGAGATGCTTGACATCTCCCGACTGGAAAAAGTTGAACTCAAGCTCGAACCACTTTCAATGCACCGGATCGTGGAAAAGGCCATTGCAGGTCTAGCGGCCCAGATAGAGGAGAAGAAGCATACAGTATCCATGAATATTCCCAAAGAGCTTCCCTTGGTTCAGGGAGATCGGATCTTGATTTCAAATCTGGTTATTAATCTATTGTCTAATGCAGTCCGTTATAGTCCGGATCGCAGTAGCATTACGATTAGTTCCCACAAGGAAGGGAACAACCTGCATACCATGGTCTCGGATACGGGGATCGGTATACCGAAAGATGATTTAACGGAAATATTCCGACCGTTCTATCAGGTCGAGGACGTGGAGCATAGAAAATCCGGTGGAGTCGGCCTGGGTCTTAACATAGTACGGGGGATCGCAGAACGGCACGGTGGTAAGGTCTGGGTCTTGAGCGAGCTTGGGAAGGGTTCGACTTTTCATTTTATTATACCCTTAAAAGCAGTTGAGTGTAGGAAAAAAGAGGTGTAGATATGGCAAAAAAGATAATGATAGTGGACGACGAGAAGATTATATTGGAAGGAATTCAATTATTGCTGGAAATGAAGGAATACGACGTAGTTGCAATTGATAACGGATCTGATTGTCTTAAGAAAATAAAAGCTGTTGATCCCGATCTCCTTCTTCTCGATATTCTGATGCCTGAAATGAACGGTTGGGAGGTCCTCTCGAAACTAGCCACTATGAATCTTGACATACCCGTGATCATACTGACGGCAAAGATACAGACCATTGATAAGGTTATCGGCAGGAACAATTCTTTGGTCCGGGAATACATTACGAAACCGTTCAATAACGAATATCTCCTGGAAAAGATTAAGAATATTGTTAATGAGTAATGGTTAAGTGAGGGATCTAGATGACCAGCGAAAATGACCTAATTTCAAGGTTCGCCGACAGTATTATGGCAAACCTGCCGGTAGGTGTACTCACCGTCAATACGGAATTGATCATAGGGAGTGTCAATCCCTTCGCCGAACGATTATTTGGAACTGAAATGGGTGTGGGTATCGGCGACGATCTCGCGACTCTTGCTGCCGAATTGTTCTCAACGGAAGATAGGAATAAATTGCTGTTAGGTATCAAAGGTACTATGGAAGGGCGTGTGATTGAACCTTTCGAGCTCTGTTTTAGTAGAAGCGAATTCGGGCGGAGCGTGAGTATCTTGCTGTCTCCTTTGGTGGAGTCGGGGAATCCCGTTATGGGCGCCGAGATCACCATGGAGGACATTACCGAACGCAAGAACGCCGAAAATGCCCTCCGTGCAAGCGAGAAAAAGTATAGAAGCATTGTAGAGCAATCTGAAGATGGTATTATTATGATGGACAATGAAGGGATCGTCATCGAATGGAATCGAGGACAGGAGCTTCTTACCGGTATCAGTGGAGACGAAGCACTTGGTCTTCCTATATGGGATATTGATTTCCGATTGTGCCCCGACCATGAGAAAAATAACCCAAATTCTTACGACAAGATCAAAGGCCGAGCGCTTGAATCATTGAAAGGAGAGGACGGTCCTTTGCCGAACCGTTCCCTGGAACGTGAGTTCCATCGCGAGGACGGGCGTAGTATTTTCGTTCAGATGCAGCTTTTTTCCATACGAACCGAGAGGGGTCGGATGACCGGTTGTATCAGCAGGGATGTCACCGACAGGGTGAAAGCCGAGATGGAGCTGAGAAAACAATTAATGAGATACGAATTGAATAAAGGGATCCTCTATCTCGTGAGGGAAAGCACTCCAAACCTCGCAGTGGACGCATTCCGGGATATCATAAAGGTAGGGTATGAAGGATTTCTTATATCAAGACGGCCCGGAGGTCGATATAAAAAACTGTCTAAGGGAAGCGTGCGGAAATTTTGGCTTTCCGAAAGAAACATGGATAATTCCATTCTACCTGACCTTAATGAGATTACTGCTTTCGTAGAAGGATGCCGGACTGGTACCGCACTGCTTTTCGATCGGCTTGATTATCTCATTTCAAAGAATCATTATGAAAATATTCTCGTTTTTATCCAGGACCTGAACGAATTAGCCTACACTAAAGGGCTGATAATAATTCTATCCCTGGACCCATCTTCTCTGACGCCCAAACAGCTCCGTTTGATCGAAAAGGAGTGCCGGGAAGTGGAGCCAAGGCGTGCAACGAATTTGACAGAGGGAATATTGAAAGTTTTGAGGTTCGTTTACAAGGAAAATCTAATAGGTGTCAATCCTACATACAATGACATTGGGTTAGTTCTGGGCATCAGTAAACCCACGGTTAGGAAGAGAGTGCGGGCTCTCGTCCATACGGGTTATTTGGACCAGCTACTATCGGGTACCAAAAAAATGGTACTTGTCACCGAGAAAGGAAAAAGATTGTTTTCTCAATAAAGTTTCACTATTTTTCACTATTTTCTCCACAATCGTTATTTACTATTATATCATTATATATCATGGCCGAAGCCGGAATTCTCAATGAGGTCCGGACTCTATCGATTTTCATAACCCGTGCCGGATCCATAGATGAAGGGTACATCCATGAAAGGGGAAGATGAAGAATTGGGCGCATATTGGAAAGTAATCAAACAGGCAGAGAGTTCCTCGAACTGGGCACGGGCTGCAATGGCCTATAATGATCTTGGTAACACTCAGCAGGACTGTTGTGAATTCTCAAAAGCAGTGGCGTCGTATAACAGGGCAGTCGCCCTTGCACGAAAGGTGTCAGATTGGGATACGGTCACTAAGGCGTATTACAACGAGGGGAATGCACAGCAGAAACAGAGCAATTTCGTTGAGGCGGTGAAATCGTATATGAATGCCATTGGTTTTTATAAGAAAATCGTTAACCAGGGAATTGGGGCAATGGTATACAACAACATGGGTAATTCTTACCAGAAACTTCAAAGGTATTCGGAAGCCTTGGAGTCATATAAAAAAGCAATAATTCTCGGAACAAAAACATCTAATCGGGGCACCGTGGCAACTGCATATTACAACGCGGGTAGTGCTTATAACGATATGAGGAAGTATAAAAAAGCTGTTAGCAATTACCTGAAGGCAATAAACTTTGGGTTGGACATCGAAGATTACAATACGGTTACAGAAACATACTATAATCTTGGTAATACCTTTGATGATATTGACTGGCCCGAGCAATCTGTTAAAGCGTATCAAATGGCCATCAGATACGGAAAAAAGATATCCGATTGGCCTACGGTGGCAAAATCATATTCGAATATTGGGAAGGTGTTCCTTGACCTTGAGGATCACCGAGAATCCATGGAAGCCTATCTAGAGGCAATTAAACTGTGCAAGTACTTGCCTGACGGAGGGGAACCTTTATTCCCCGTGGTCACAGTTATGATCTGTATATCTGGAATTGTAAGTATGGGAAACAGGGAAGGGAATGAAGTGGATCGGTTCGTGAAACAGTTACGGGAAATATACAAAAAGTGTGCCCACCATTCTCATTCCCTTATGTTCAATGCCTCATTCCGCAATATTGTTCTCAAAATTATCATTCCAATGGAAGATTTTATAGAGATAGATTTAAATGATGAATCCATAAAATTGAAATCGTGAAAATTATGAGCGAGATTGAAATACTTGGCTGGAACGTGAACGGATACCGTGCAGTGCTCCGAAAGGGATTCATGGAATGGCTCCGCGAAAGGTCACCGGACATAATGTGCCTGCAGGAAACGAAGGCCTGGAGGGAGCAGGTACCGGAAGAGCAAAACACTCCAGAAGGTTATTTTTCGTACTGGTCTAAGGGGGAAAGAAAGGGTTACAGCGGTGTAGCTGTATTTTCGAAGATCGAACCTCTTGAGGTTATAAGGGGTCTTGGTATAGAAAAGTTCGACAGGGAAGGAAGGGTTCTCATTCTCAGATATGACCGATTCACACTATTCAATATATATTATCCCAACGGACAGGGTAATGCTGATAGATTAAATTACAAGCTGGACTTCTATGATGCTTTTCTCGATTTTGCCGAAGATGAAAAACGCAGGGGAAACCCCCTTGTGATCACCGGTGATTTCAACACTGCTCACAAGAGTGTCGACCTTGCCCGACCGAAAGAAAATGAAAATATATCTGGCTTTCTGCCCGTTGAGAGAGCCTGGATGGACACGTTCGTGAAAAACGGTTATGTCGATACGTTCAGGACATTTCACCCCGAACCGAACCAGTACAGTTGGTGGAGTTATCGGACAAGGGCTAGAGAAAGGAATGTCGGGTGGAGGCTGGATTACTTCTTTGCAACCCCTGACATCATGGATAATATAGAAGATTCGGTCATTCTTTCTGACGTAGTGGGATCGGATCACTGCCCCGTGGGTCTGAAGCTTCGAATATGAACAAACGGTAACGATACAATGAGGAACGTAACCAAGGCGATATTTATCGAGTCATTACACTGCCAGGTCATGGCATGGAAAATGCGCTCCGGACAGCTTGATGGCGAACTTTCCATTGGTGAGCGGTTCAGGATGGAGCAGGGCGAGGAGATTGGCCGCAGGGCCCGCCTTCTCTTTCCGGACGGTCTTCTCGTGGAAGAAAAGGGAAATTCCGCCCTCATGAGAACCAAACAATTGATGGCGGAACCGGCGGTTAAAAGCATCTTCGAAGCATATTTTCTCGTTGGCCAATTCGTTGCAAGGGCCGATATTCTCCTGCGTAAAGCGGATGGTTGGCATATGCTGGAGGTGAAATCCAGCGCCAAGGAAAAGAAGGAATATCTCGATGATATGGCATACACTACCATGCTAATACAGGATTCGGAGGTAAACGTGAGTCGGATCTCCCTAGTCATCATATCCAAGGATTTTAGGTTGGGAATGGATAACGAGAGGCTTTTTACTATAATTGATCACACTGGGGACGTTCTCGACCGTGCTGAAGAACTGAAAGAAATGCGCGAGACCGTAGACGAGTTAACTTCGGTACTCGAGCAACCTGAGGGACAATTGACGCTTGAATGTAAAAAATGTCCCCGGTTCAGGGACGAACTGTCAGGGAATGCGGATAATCATATTTTTGACCTCCCAAGGCTCAGCAAGAAAAAATTTGCCGAACTAAGCCAGATGAAAATAACCGAGATAGAGAATATTCCCGCCGATTATCGGCTTACAGCTCACCAGGAAATGGTTCGAAAAAGTGTGAATTCCGGGGAGATATTCGCCAAAGCTTCGCTTGGATCCGAGCTTGACAAACTAACCTGGCCCATATATTATCTGGATTTCGAAACGGTAATGACTGCAATCCCCCTGTATCCCGAGATAGCACCGTACACCCAGGTGCCATTCCAGTATTCGATACATCGGTCTGCTGGACCTCAAGGGGCGACCGAGCATTTCGAGTACCTTGCGAACCATGAAAAGGACTGCCGCCGGGAACTTGCTGAAAATTTAATACGAGACCTTGGAAATTTCGGTTCCGTAATGATGTATACTCCCTTCGAGAAAAGGATAATCAGGGAACTGGCTGAAACTTATCCCGATCTGGCCGTGGAGTTGAACAAGATCATATCACGTCTTGATGACCTGGAGGCAATAATCCGAAAAAATTTCTATCACCCGGATTTTCACGGAAGCACTTCCATAAAGAAAACTCTCCCCGCCTTGGTTCCGGAACTGTCATATGAAAACCTTGAGATCGGAGAGGGGGGCGCCGCACTGAGCGAGTTCGCCTATATGGCAATGGGAAAATATGGCAGGGATGAAGTTCAAAAAAAGAGGAAAGATTTATTGGAATACTGCAAACTGGACACTCTCGCAATGGTGAAGCTGCATGAAAGATTGATGGATTTCACCAGATCGAGCTCAAATGGAGACCGCATTTCCCCTTCATCGATTCTTAAAACCGCTTATCCATGAGGCTGACGTTCTCTTCGCAGTAAATGCACTGGTAGGTTTTTTTCTCCGTATCAATCCGTACGAAGGAGGAGGATACGTATGGGTCCTCATTCGATATGCAACGGGGATTCTCACAGTTGAAGAGACCCTTGATGTGTCTCGGAAGCGAGGGTTTACGTTTCTCCGCTACCACGTTATTTTCAATTATATTTACAATTAGTTGATGATCCATCAATGCCAGCATCTCCATATCCAGGTCAATACGGTTCTCCACCTTTATTACGTCCTTTTTCCCGTACCGGGTGGATGCGACATTCATAAGAAGAACTACCGGGAAGTGAACATTCTTCAATTTTAGTTTCCTGAATATCTCGAGCCCCTTTCCAGCCGTAATGTGATCTATCACGATCCCGCGGTCAATTGCCTTAACCTTCATTGGCGCCACCTCCCAAGCAACAAAGCAAGGAGAGCCATCCTGGCAGGTACACCATTGGCCGCTTGCTGGAAATACCTGCTGCGGTCATCATTATCGACGTCATAATCTATCTCGTTGACCCTTGGAAGGGGATGCATCACGATCATTTCGGAGGGTGAGTTTTTTAAGCGCTTTACGTCCAGAATGTAGGCATTTTTCAATTTTAAGTATTCTTTCTCGCTGAAGAATCTCTCCTTCTGTATCCTTGTCATATACAATACATCAGCTCTTTCAATACCCGTTTCAAGATCAGTAATCTCAGTGAAATCGATGTCCATTTCCTCCAAGTTCGACCGAAGCCATTCCGGGATCCGTAGTTTCTCAGGTGAGATTAAAACGAAGGAGTTACCCTTCCACCTGGACAGCGTCTCCAACATGGAATGAACTGTTCTTCCGAACCTCAAATCGCCGCAGAGAGCGATCTTGAGGTTGGAGATTCTTGCGAATTCTTTTTTCAGTGTGACAAGGTCCGTGAGGGTTTGCGTGGGATGCTTGTGTCCACCGTCTCCCGCATTTATGATGGGAACCGTGGAGAATTGCCCCGCTAGCTTAGCAGATCCCTCCTTTGGATGTCTCAATACTATTATATCGCAATAATCATCCATTACACGTATTGTGTCTGCGAGAGATTCCCCTTTTTTTGAGGATGACGTGGATGCATCGGCAAAACCAACCACCTTCCCACCAAGGCGGAGCATTGCCGACTCGAAGCTTAATCGGGTCCTTGTGGAGGCCTCGTAGAAGAGCGCGCCCATAATATATCCTTGTAGTAGTTTACCGTAACCGGTAATATCAGTAGATATTTCTAGGGCTGCATCGACGATCTCCTCTATCTCATTCGTTGTGAACTCATTAAGAGATACCATTTTTCTTCCTTTCAATTCCATCTCTTTCACTCCGGGTTGTTTTCTTTTATAATTCAGCAAATTCTTCGGGGCGGGTTACACGATGATGGGTATTTATTATTAATTGATATTTTTATCGAGGGTCGATTTGGAGCGGTTCGGATTGAGGAGTTCTACCGGAACCGTTTTCCCAATAACCTGATAATCAGACCCGATCCAAAGTAATCGAGGGTATACCCTTTTTCCAAGTTCTTCTTGATATCAAACTCAAACATAGAGGTCACCTTTTCACGGGATTCCGTAATCATTCTGTCCACGACCCAGGAAGAGTCCCTCGCAGTATCCCAGAATATGCCTGCAACATCCCCCGCAACCCCCTGTATCCGATGCAGTTCATATTTTTTGTATCTTTTCGTTCCGGGTTTTCGCAGGATTATGAAATCCATTCTACCGGCAGTAATTTTTTTTATTTCGTTTTCGTCCTTTATTCTGCCTTCAATGATCTTCTTGCGTCGATCAATATAGAAATATAATCCCCCGAAAATAATTCCACCGAGACCGACTATTATCACCCACAACCAGATGCCGGATCCGTCTTCTTCATTCACACCCGTATCGTTGGGTTCAACATTCTTGTCAACAGAACTGACAGTCACTGTGAAATCAGTGGAATCTGAATTGTTGAAGGCATCCTTTACCCTAAGGGTTATATTGTATATGCCGGAATACAAAAAGGTGAATTTCACATTCTCTCCATATAGAGAAATAAAGGAATTGTTATATTTGAAATTCCAAGTATAGTTAATTATGCCTACATTGTCGCTGCTACCGCTGCCGTCGAAGGTGAAGAGGGCTCTCAGGTCAACCAATTGGTCGGGGCCCGCGTCTGCCACTGGTTTAATTATATCGTTTACGGTGACCGTCATATTATCCAAAGCCCAATTTCCCCGCTTATCAGTAATGTTCAAAGTCACATTGAACGAACCTGGCTTATTGAAAGTATAGTTCGGTCTAACTCCCTTCAATGTTTGCATACTGGTATCCATGAAGGTCCAGTTATAACTAATAATGGCGACATTATCTGTGGAACCACTTCCGTCGAAAGTAAATGGCTCACCTTGGTCCACCGCAATATCGCTACCTGCATTTGCTATTGGTTTAGTTGTGTCATTCACTTTGATAGTAACGGTACTGGTATTAGAATTTCCGGCCCAATCAGTAACATTCAAGGTAATAACAAACTGGCCAGCATTGTTGAATGTGTAGTTTGGGCCTACTCCATATAAAGTGTGGCTCCCTATGTCAATGAATTTCCAAGTGTAGTTAGTCACTGCCACATTGTCGCTGCTACCACTTCCGTCGAAGGTGGCAATGTCGGTCTGGTTTACCATTTGCTCGGGACCTGCATTTGCTACCGGCTTTGTCGTGTCGTTTACAGTGATGGCGACTGTATCAGTATGAGTGTTACCCTCGGTATCCTTCACAACCAGTGTTATCTCGAAAGTCCCGGAGTTGTTGAAAGTGTATTTCGGTCCCTCTCCGTAAAGCGTCCGAGCACCATTGTCGTTGAAGTTCCAGGTGAAGTTTATTATTCCCACATTGTCGATACTACTTCTGCCGTTGAATGTTACCTGATCGGTCTGGTTAACCGTCTGATCGAGGCCTGCATCAGCCACTGGATCTGTGGTATCTTTCACTGTCAGCGTCACGTTATCGGAATGCCCGTTATCCGCTTGATCGGTTACATTGAGTTTTATATTGAATATACCCGCATTATCGAAAACATACCATGGATTAATACCGTTCAGTGTTTGTGATCCATTATCCTCGAATGTCCAGGTGTAGTTCATTATTTCCACATTGTCGGAACTGAGGCTTCCGTTCAAAGTGACGTTATCGTGCTGGTCGACAGTTCGATCCTGACCCGCATTTGCAATAGGTTTGTGGGTATCCGTCAAGGTGAACGAGGTTTGATTAAACTGGTCGATCCATATTTTCTCCTGTGTATCTTGATAACCGGGACAAGTGATATTTATCCAATAATATTTATCATAGTTGTGACCAAGTGAATTGTAAATAAATTCGACACCTTTGAGATAACGGATCATACCATCGGGGCCCGTAATTCCTTGGTCCATAATTATTGAAACTGGATTCAGAAGTGTTATATTTGCGCCCTCTATCGGAGAATCAACACTATCATTCACATGAACATTGACATACCATTTTACGCTCAGATTTCCATAGTCTGCAACGTTGAAAGTATTATTCCTATAAATGGTGTTCAAAAAGGTGACGTGGATGCGGTGGGTGTTGTCGGTACCGCCTATGTTCAGAGTATGTCCCTGACCCGGATTAGTCCAGTTTCCGATAGTAGAATTTACTATATTGATATTTCGTGTACTGCCGCTGATATTGATGTTCGAATCCCATGTATTGGATATGTTGCATCCGATAATGGAAGGAACCGCCAAATCCTCGATCAATATTCCATTGCCCGTAGCATAGGTAATATTGGTTTCCGTTATCTCCGGTTTGGAAGAAGTGCTACCGATCCATATTCCGTGACCAGAAGTGTTGTAAATATCGGTATTGGAAATTCTTGGGGAACCCTTGTCTATTCGAATACCGGTCCCGGATGTATTGAATATCTTGCAGCCCACGATCACGCTGGCCGAATTGAGCCTGATACCGCCACTGTTATCATTTCCTTCGATCCCGGTGTCGTTGATAGTACAGTTCAATATTAGATTCTCCTTCTCTCCTGTTACATTTATACCCCAGTCCTCGGTATCGTTTATCATACAGTTTCTTATCTCGAGTTTGGACGTCGCTTCGGTCAGGCTCTGGGCATCGATTCCTATTTTGGCGAATCTGATGAATGTGTAGTTGATATAGGCTCTTCCATCATTCAAAACCACAATACCCGAATAATCTCCAGCCATTGGGTAAGTACTGTTACTTGTAATGATGACGGGATTCTCATCCAATCCCGCAATAACGAGTTTACCTCCACCTAATACTACGATCCTCCCCTCACCGTGACTACCATCAATGAAAACGCGAGTCCCGGGTCCGATGGTCAGCGTATGACCATAACTTATATTGAATTCGTCGTCCACATAATGATCATTATCTGCTGACCAGATTACGTCCTCATCCGTATGCCCCCTGTGAAAAATATTCTGTGCGGCTCCCTCTTGAAGTGTCCAATCGTTTAAAAGGACCATTCCTGAGAACGCCATTACTAAAGACAATGTGAATGCAATCCCGATTCTCATATTATGTAGCATAACTTCTACACCTATTTGACATTTTTTCAATCATTATCCTTCACCACTGTCTCCCTCGTTTATAGGGGTTTAGTAAGGCTTGCCGAAGATGATCAAGGATGCATCAATTTCTCTGAAAAATGAAACAAATTTATGATATTTAAGCGTATTATTAATATATTTAATATTTTATTATGTATAATTATAAATATTAGTGATTGTTTCATCTAAAAGTATGGGAAAAAGTAAAAAACTCTCTGAAAATGAAGAGAGAATACTTTACGGTCAAGTACGATTTCCTTTATTGAACGACAGGGAACTGGCCGACACTCTTGATTTTAAAATGACAACTCTTACTGCCATAAAAAATCGGCTGAAAAAAAATGGATATATATCCAAACTCAGGATTCCCATGTTCAACAAGTTCGATTGTGAACTATTACAGGTATCATTCGGCAGTGCATTCCCATTCGAACCCACATCGGACATGTGGAAATTCATTCATCAAAGCGACCGGACAAAACCCAGGTGTTTTCTAGCTTTAAAGGATTTGCACCAGAATCTCTATCTTCAGGTATTCAAGAATTATACTGAGGCAAATCGAATCAACGATCGGTTCCAAAAATCCATTGGGAAATTCCGGTTCTATGACGAGGCAGGTTTTAAGCGTTTATTATTTCCTTATCAACTGGCTAGGGACACGAATTATTTCGATTATAGGGACGTTTTAAAACAGACCTTTGGAATAACGGACAAGGTGA
>JASLWR010000083.1 GCA_030740765.1 Thermoplasmatota archaeon | reverse complement strand
CTCGTTGACAGACTTTGCTTAGAATTAACGGCACTACGCGCAAAACGCCAGCTCCTTTAGGGGCTGGTAGTTTACATTTGCGCAGTCGGTTTCTCTTAACTTTCCGTCTTTTGCAGGAACTTTCAACCGGTGACAATCTGTCACCACTTCGCTTCCTTCTTCCCTTAGCCTCTGACTAAGCTTGTTCCAGTATTTTCTTGCCTTTTGATAATTGATTTGTTCACTCAGTACTGCAACTATATCTACAACCGAGAAATACCACTCATCGTCAAACCAAACTCGTCGTATTTTCCTATCCTGGAAAACAACCATCGATTTTTCTTCATTTACCATCGTCAAACCCCGTCACATTCACAATCTGCTCGGACCCAAGTTCATACATCTCACAAACCAGTGGGTAAATCTCTTTTGCAACTTATATAAATATGTCTATTTTAGTTCATTCCCCCATTAAAATTTTAATCTAATCTAAAGGGAATCAACCATGAATGTAGTTGAAAATTATACCTGATTGGGGTGTGAAAAAAACGAACAAAAGGCAAAAACAGAAAAATACCCACGGCGGTAATCCAGCCGTGGTACGAAATAAAGCCATTCGAGATCGGGGTCCGATGCCCTTCACTTTCCCGGTCATGACATCAAGCATTATGCGCTGCTCCAACGCGGCTACCAGTTTCTCTTCGTCGCCTTCACGGTACTGGATTAACTAAGATTTTAAATAATTATAGCATCAATTAGAGTCTTCATTTTCTCTAACATTTCCAAATCTTCTCTGGAAATTGTTACTTCCTCGACTGCCAACCCTAATAATGCATTTATTTTGTTGATTGTAATTGCATAAGCAGTTTCTTTTGCAAATATTCCTTTATTGACAAAGTCCTTGTAAAGAGCATATATCTTGTAAGTATTTTGAACAAAAACATCATAGTCCGCTTCTTCTACTGGCTCGTACATTTTCAGGGCACCGGCAACCAGCATGGTATAGTCCTGTAATGCCTGTACTATTGGCTTGGTTGCCTTCCTGAGTGCCAGTTCTGTGGCCTTATCTCCATTAATTAGTGCATCTCTGAAAGCAGCTTTTGCCCACTCATAGGCCTCAAGGGCGGATTCCTTCAATGGAACCGCTTCCTGTGAATTCAAGACACCATTGTCAACCAACTGCTCAATTGCAGTCCCCATCTTGGCCATTTTATCGCGTTGCATCCAACTACCCAGGGTTTTAACAGATATTCCGCTATTTTCAATATCGTGGACACCGATTTTTGTTTTTTCGTAAGCATCCGGAGTTACACTTGCTGAAGTAATACCTGCGACAGCGCAGAAGGCTGCTATGAAGGGGCTGTTGGAAACGCCCATTCCGCAGAATCCCACTTCCTTCCCCTGTCTGATGGCCTCGAATATTATGGCCAACATCTGTTGCACAACAGACGGGTCTTCTTCGTCATATACCGCCTGAAGTTTTGCAAGGTCTCGATCAGTCATCAATACGCCTTGGGTCAAGTCGTTACTACCTATGGAGAATCCATCAATTTGTCTCAGGAATGATCTTGGATTTTGACCAACTGAGGGTATCTCTGCCATCACAAAGAGTTTTAGACCTTTGTCCCCTCTTTCAATTCCATTGGCCTGCAAGCTGGCGGTTGTTTCGATCAGTTCTTGCTCCGTTCTGACAAATGGCAACATGATATGGAGGTTTATTGCACCATATTGGTCCCGTGCCTTCTTGAAAGCCTCTGCTTCCCAAGCATCGATTCCCCTGGAAACCCCTCTGAAACCCAACATGGGATTATCTTCATCAGGTTCAAAAAGAGTTCCGCCAAGCAGACCTTGGTATTCATTGGATTTATAATCCGTGGTTCTGTAAATGACATCTTTACCGTCAAATGCCTTGGCAAACAAGGATATCTGCTGAGACAACATTTCTGAATAAAACTCATGGCCGCTTGAATAACCTGCAACTAGAAGTCTTATATCGATTTCAATCTTCGTTTTTTCAAGTACCTCCAACAGTTTCTCTCCGTTGTTCGCACCGCCTATTCTATACATGGCCATTAAAAGTTGTTCTTCGTCGGTTATTTCTGCAGAATCCTTTTCAGACAGGGCACTAACAACTTCCTTAACATCACCATTATTGATCAGTTCAAAAAGGGAGTCAAATATGTTAGCATCATAAGCTTTGAGTGCCTGATAATGAACTCCAATGGCGCCAAGTACGAATTCGGCACGCAGAAGGCCAACTTTGAAATCAGGAATATTCTTCAGCTGACTCAGTTTCTTGGCAGCATTTACATCTGCCAATATAAGACCCACAGAGGTATTTGTTGGATAGTTATCTTTGATTATGTTTGTATCAATGTCCTCACCTTTTTCTTCCAGGGTGACTGCACCTTTTATCAAATGCCCGTTGGACCCGTCCACAGTTATTTCCTGTCCATCCAGCGATTTCAATAATTCAAGATCTCCCACACCAATTACAGCAGGTATGTTCAGTTCTCTGGAGGTTATGGCTGCATGAGAGGTTCTGCCACCAACATTGGCCACAATTGCTCCGGCAATGTTCATCAATGGCAGGAAATCGGGATCCGTCCTTTCAGCCACTAATATGTCCCCCTTCCTAAAATTGACAAATGCCTCTTTATTGATTTCTTTGATGAATTTTACTTCTCCGGTAGCAGCACCGGCAGATGCCCCGTCTCCAGTCTTCAGGATAAGTTTATCCTTTACCGCACGTTTCAATGCAGCGTCTGTAACTTCTTTTTTCCTCATTGGAATGATGCCTGGATTCATTTCCATTACCTCATTCCAATTCGTTTCCGGTCTGGCCTGGACCATATATATTCCAGAATCATCTATGGCAAATTCTATATCCATGTATTTCCCATATTTTTTATGAATAATCACTGCCATTCTAAGAATTTCGTCTTCTTCCTCTTTATTGAGGACCCAGGAAATTCTTTCTTCCCCGGAGGTCTCGGTTTCATGCGATCCAACCCCTTCCTCGTTTCTGATGATTTTGATTTCTTTGGCTCCAAGTGTTCTAACCCTGAGTTTCCCATCAAATCCCCGGAGTATATTATCAGGTGTTGTAAGTCCGCCAACCACCGATTCGCCTATTCCATAATTTACATCAATTTGAACTACGCCAGCCATTCCGGTATTAGTTTCAACAGTGAAAACGGTACCCGCCTTGGTGGAATGGACCATTCTGTGTAAAACCACGCTGACAGCAATATTATCAAAATCAAATGATCTTAGAGCTCTTGCTCTTGTGGTCGCCTCGTCAAAATCCTCTCCTGCTTTTTTGGCCTTAACTCTCGCTTTCTTAATAGCCTTGTTTATCTGGCTTATCCGGTACTCGAGAGACCTTACATTAAATCCTGATGCAAAGTCTCTTTGAACATGTTCAATTACATTGTCCGTACCATATATGTACACATAAGTATCCTGTGCGCCAGCAAAAGCGGCATCATCGCTGTCCTCTCCCACCGCAGAACTTCTTACCGCAACTTCAACATTTTCGATATTGGACCTGTCACAAATATCCTTGTATCCGGCAGCAATGTCTTTTTTTATATCTTCTGACATTTCCGCTGAAAGTATGGCGATCTGTGCAGCAATGGACAGACTGATTTTTGCATCATACAATGCTGCTTCATCATTACCTTTTTCAGCCAATATTTTTTTGGTCTCTGCAATTTTCTTGTTGATGAACTGCCTTATGGTGATGGCATTCTCTTCAGGGATACCTTCAGAATGAACCTTTCTGCATTCTCTGCCTTTTTTGTAAACAAATTTTGGTTGTGATAAATCCAGATCCCCATATTCGCCAATTGCCTTTTTTACAAATTGGTCAAGGAATACTGAATCAACAATCGCTTCATCGAGATGTTTATTGTAAGCGGTGGCAGATACTGCACAGAAGGCTGCTGTATTTACGTCCTCCAAATTTTCAAGAATTGCCAGGTTATAATTTTTCCCCCCAACTAGCCCTAGTCCCGTTCTACCTAATTCTTCTATTTCTGATCCCGTAAGAACATTTTTATGTATTACTTCATTTACATTATCTAGTCTTTTTCTAGTTAAGACTGGTGCACTCAAGATTTTATTTTTTATCATTATCTCCCCTTCACTTTTTCTTTAGTTGCCATTAAAAATTTTCAGTGATAACTATTAGAGTTAATATATAAGATTTGGTGTGATGTTGGTGTATTGGAAAAGTTACCGGGGTTCATATGTATTTACAGGGATGTGACGGGCAAAATGGTTTGAATTGAGGGTGGGGGCAACGTTGTCGAAACCGGTTTCCTCTTTTTTCCTCGATCTTTTGGAACCATAACGTCTCCGGCTGTGCCCGGAGTATACGCCTCTTGTCGGTTCTCTCGTCCAATCCCCATTCAATGTCCATGAACCTGCCGTAGTGGTCCATATAGTTATTAAGCGATTCCTTACCCTGGACCACATATTCGCTAAGACCGTTGGCAGCTTCAATACCTATCTGATTCTTGCTTTTATTTTATGTAATATATTTTATAATAGGTTAAAATATTCGTCCCCATGAACATTGAGTTCCTATCAATATTTTAATAAGTAATGAAGGTATTTTACAATAGACTTTACAAAAGTACATTTCGCAAAATAGCAGGGCTAAGATGCATGTGAAGCTACTTAATGCAGAAGATTTTAATATAACTTATTATTATCGAACCTGAAACGCGAGGAAGTGATTTATCATGTACGGAGGAAATTATGCAGGACCCTATCAGGGTGCTCCCGACCAAATGGCCACGGCTCCTGTCGGTCAGTACCAGGCACCCCAACAGCCAATGCCTGGTCAGCAGCCCATGGGGGGCCAGCCCCAGCAACCGATGCCCGGCCAGCAGCCTATGATGGGGCAGCCTCAACAGCCAATGCCCGGCCAGCAGCCTATGATGGATCAACAGCCCATGCCGGACGGACCGGGAATGGATTCGTCCAGCGGCTCTATGGAAACCAAATCAGTTGAAAAAGGAAATACCTGGATGATCGTCACTATCCTTGCCGGTGTCGGTATCGCTGCCGTGCTAGCGGCCCTAATCATGCTTTTCCTTGGCAAAGCGACAACAGAAGTGGATGTTCCGTCCATACTGTTACTAGTGGCGTCAATATGTGGAATTGCCTGTTTGGCCCACGGGCTGATGTACAATTCTGGCAAGTTCGCAGTAAAAAAGATGGTACCAGGTTCTACAGGTGTTCTGGCTTGTCTAATATCGGGTGGAGCTATCGGTATGGGTTTTTCTGACCTCGAGACCAGCGCATATGTTCTGATCGTTGCCGCATTGGCATTTTTAGTAGGAGGGGTTCTTGGATTTCTCGCAAAGACTACGAAAAAGAACGACTCCTCGGACGAGGCTGATGATTCTCTCGATTCTTTTCTTTCCGAACAACCCGTGGCACCTGAACAGCAATTTCCAGGTCAGCAGCCCATGATGGATCAATCTCAGCAATTCCCCGGTCAGCAACCAATGCCCGGCCAGCAGCAGCCTCAGATGTTCGGTGCACCACCCCAGGGTGGAGCATATCCACCGCAACAACCGGGAGCATATCCGCCGTACGGCAGCTAATTTAAAAGTTCATTTTCTGTATTTCGCAAAGAATATCAGAGTAGCTACAGCCATCAGTATTAAAATATATATGGTAAGGTCCAGTCCACCAATGATTCCGAGCTTCAGAGTTTCTAGAATTGCAAGGTCACTCTCCTTTTCCAGTCTTATCTCGCTGGTGGGGTCCAATGATGTCTCGGTTTCCCACTCAGTTTCCGGAATCACACGGTATAGCTTTACCCGGATTTCCGTGTAGCTGATCATATCTCCGTTATCCGGCAATGCAATCTCATCCGTGGAGCGGGATATAACTGAAATGTTCAGCACCACCTCCTCAGGAACCGTAATATCCAGTAACAGGGGTATGATACGCAGGATATTGCTCGTGCTTTCGAAAGGTTTCACAGTCAGGTTTCCCTCTTTCTGGAAGTAGACCGTCCAGCCCTTCGATTCCAGTTCTTCCAGGTCCATAACTTTCATTTGGGACTCAATGGGGACATTTCCAAGGTTATTGAGTTGAACTTCTCGTTTGAATATCTTGCCGTGTCCCATATTGTTGGAACTACTCTTGATCTCCACGGACTGTTTGAGATATGGTATTGTCGATACTTCGAGACCTCGGGATGTGAATGTCGTGCTTCCAAGTCCCGGCAGCGATGTGGCCTCCCCGTGTATGCTTATTCTGTTTGGGCTTTTTGCCGGATGCCTGGGATCGACGTGTATTGTAAAGGTGAAATTCGATTGATTTTGAGTATTATCGAGTACGGTGGAACTTGGTGTAATCTTCCATTCCCAACCTCCGGTATTCGCAGTAAGGCTCACGAACAGACGACTTGAATCGACCCTTCTACCGGTAAAATCCGCTGAGATAGTGCCATTGTATCTGAGTACCAGTTCATCTTCCAGGCTAATGTTGCATAATACGCTTTCCGGGCAGTCGAGCGCCACGGACAATTTTGGCGTCTCGGAGGGTAACAATGTTGGCCATAGCAATAGCACTATGAGTGGTGGGACAAAAAAAATTTGAACAACAGTGGACCATTTTCCCATCCGCAGGAATCCCTTAGGTTTTCGAGGGTGAAGTGAATTTACTAATTCACGACTCATTTTAAAGTTCTCCTTTGCATGAAGGACATATTATCCAATGCATTCTCACCTGCTCGTCGCACTTGGGACATGGTTTCATTACGCTTTCGAAGTCGGTTACGCTAAGGGGTTCGATCCAGTTTTCATCCTCTCTGATGGGTGAATAAAGGTCTTCGATATTAAGCTGGGAACGGTGTTCCACGTCCGGCGGCAGAATCACATTTTCTTCGTATATTTCTATCGTTCCAGCGGTTCCCTCGTCCTCTTTGGCTTTCTTCTTCGTTGTGAGTTCTTTGAGTTTTTTCTTGCATTTTTTCATGGTAAGGACGTATTTCTTCTTGGATATCTTCTTTTTTTTGTAGAAGTATTTGGCCTTCTTCATTTTCTTGCGGATATTCTTTATTTCGGTATCGATTCCCCCATCGTCTTCGTCCCCGGTTGTGGACTCCGAGGATGTTTTTTCAGTGGTTGAAGCTTCCCCCCCTTCCTGTAAAAAAATATTCTCTACCTCCGGTTCGGTGTTCTCCTGTAATTCGAACGCCGAAAGGTAATTGCCGCACTGGGGGCAGTTTTCCTCGCCCTCGTCCACATCTATTTTGCATGCCGGACAGTACATCCATAACACCTGCTTTAGGTTCCCTATATTGCGCCTGCTATTTATTCGTTATCGTTAACTCGATATCAACTATAATGTGAATTCTATGTGGATGATAACAATATTGTACTCCTTTTCGACTACCCCTTTGCCTTCCATATCAACCTCTTTGTCGCCTATGACCCTGAGACCCACATATTCATGAGAGCCGCCAGCAACAATGTGGAATGAGTGGGAAGCAGTCGCCCCCGTATCTTCAACGTCGAACTCCTCGTTCTCTTCGTTCCACTGGTCGAAATAGTCCCAATCCCATTCGTAAGTGAGAGGCCCGTCATTAAGTGATCCGCCTGCGTCGAAGTCAATGGGATATTCGTCCCCAACGTCCATCAGTTTGAACTTCACTGTTTTTTCGTATTGCTCGTCAACCGCATTATATGAGAATCCGGCCCCCACAATAGCAGTTGGTAATCGATTTATTTCCTGTGTGAGACTTGCGGAAATGCTCCCGCTGAAAGGTGAATCATCACTTACGAAGGTGTTCTTGGCGTTCAGCTCAAAACGATAATCCCCTCCCAATTTGTGATCGTAACCACCGTAATTGAAGAATACGAAAGGTACATCGGCCGCATGCACGTTCTTTTCGTGGACCTTCACACCATCAAGATAAATAGTGAGGTCAATATCGATACCGAGAGGTTTTGCCTTTACACCGGAAAATGTGTACACCTTCAAAACATTCCCCTCCTCACGAATCAAAAATGTGTCTGTCGCATTGCTGAATATCCAATCTCTCTGGTTTGATTTGATAACATTCATCTCCCCTTCATCTTTGAAATCAATATCGTGTTTTTTAAATTCCGCCTCGATTTCTTCCGAGATACTATGATCATCAAGATAGGTCTTGAATTCTTTTGCCATGCTGAATTCCGAGCTAAGGTCGCCGCCGAGAGGGAAGATGACTATATTCAGGTTATCTTCGGTATTTGTACGTATTTTCTCGTAGTTGGTGCCCACGTAAATGTATTCCAGAACCCATTCTATCGAGTATGTCGAATTGTCCTTTTTATCCTTGTACGCGACCTCAATCTCGTAATCTCCGTTTCCCACCACGAACTCACTGTACGGAATCTCCTTTAAAGCCCGGTCCGCGTTGAACGGCAGACTTTCACTGTAGACCTCGGTATTTTCATACAGTATCTTGATCCTACCGTTGCCCTCCGCCGAGCTAGGGCCGTTGGGGTCGGCAACTGCTTCCACGGATATCCCTGTATTGTTGGAATTTGCCACGATGTTACCGATAAACAGCCTATTCACACTGTCATCCTGACTCCATGATACTATATATATGATCCCGGCAAGTAGCAAAACGACGATCACGCCTATAACAATGAACTTCTTCTTTATCTTGACCATTTGCTCACCTTTTAGATTTACTGGATTCCCGTTCCCGTTATGTTGTAATATTACTGGATTCAGCAGAATCGATCCCCTTTGGGGCTCCCGTTACACTCCGGGGCATCAGAGATACCCCTGAGCCCTCGGCAATGCTGGATGAAACAAGTTTCATCCGCACCCTCGGCAAGTGTGCCTACGGGTTATGCCTACGGGCTGCGATTCCGCGAACATTGTCAAGCTGCAAACCTCGCCATTTTGTCGAGACTTGACGGCATACCTGCGGGCAAGTCAGATGAGCCCGCAGGGGTCATCGAGATTCGCACCATTGACAATATGGATTTGAATTGATTAAAGAGTTTCGGTAAATTCTTTGCCGTTATATTTAAATCTATTGAAATATTGTCAAATGGAAAATTTGAAAAAAATCGAATTTTTCATTTGATAATGTTAGCAGAATCGTTGCCTAGAAGTGCCGATTCTGTATAATATCATTATGTTGATATATAATGATTTCGTACAGTTTCCATGCATATATGAAGGAATTATTTTAGAGTGTTTCCTAAAATTACAATGTAAAATGAGTAAACGTAAAATGCGAGAAAGAGGATTGTGTTCGTTCATGATAAAGGATTTCCATTTCTGCCCCTTCTGCGGGACTGCCCTTATAAGCCGAGAACTTGAGGGTCTGATCAGACGATGTTGTTCTGCATGTGATTTCGTACATTTCAAGAATCCCCTTCCATCGGCAGCGGGAGTGGTAATTCGTGACGGAAGCGTACTGCTCATCAAGAGGGGGATCGAACCGGGAAAGGGACACTGGTCGCTTCCATCCGGATTTATTGAAGAAGGGGAAACCCCCGGGGAAGGATGCATCCGTGAGGTCAGGGAAGAAACGGGTCTGGAAACAACTGTGATAAAACTATTGGATGTATTCCATGTGACATCGAATTTCTACGGGGAAGTATTAGTTATTGTCTATCTTCTCGAGGAGATCGGTGGTGATCTGCAAGCCGGTACCGACGCTGAGGACGTCAGGTTCTTCCACAAAAATGATATGCCCTTTCTCCACGTCAGGGGATTCACAAACGTGGTGACTGAGATACTACCCCACCTGGATGATTGACCTTCAAAGGTATATTTTGGATTTCTCAGAGTCCAGTACCTTCCGATCCTCACCATCTCTCTTTTTTTGAACCTTTTTTACGGCTTGTATAAAATGCGCCATTGTAACTTTCTTTCCCCCGGCCCTCACGGTGAACATACCGGCCTCGGTACAGGTGTTCTTGATCTCCGCACCGCTGAACCCCTCGCACATTTTTGCAATTTCATCCAGGTTCTTTCTAATGCGCCAATCAAGTCTCATCTTCCTGGTGTGTATATCAAAGATCTGACGCACTCCTTGTGTGCTCGGGGGAGGAATTTCTATGATCCTGTCAAAACGGCCTGGTCGAAGCAGCGCCTTGTCCAGTATATCGGGGCGGTTGGTGGCAGCTATTATGGAAACATCATCAAGCGGCTTGAATCCGTCCATCTCGGCAAGCAGCTGCATAAGCGTGCGCTGTACTTCCCGGTCCCCCGAAGTGTCCATCCCCAGGCGCCTGGCGCCGATTGCGTCTATCTCGTCTATAAATACCAGGCAGGGAGCCTTTTCTCTTGCCAGTTGAAAGAGTTCCCGGACTAGCCGCCCGCCTTCCCCGATGAATTTCTGGACCAGTTCGGCACCAACCAGTTGGATGAATACCGCGTGTGTTTTGTTTGCCACTGCCCTTGCGAGGAGGGTCTTGCCGTTGCCAGGAGGTCCCACCAGCAATATACCCTTGGGCGGATCGATTCCCACATTCTCGTAGAGTTCGGGATTTGTAAGCGGGAGTTCAACCGTTTCCCTGATCTCTTCTATCTGTTCTTCGAGACCTCCAATGTCTCTATAGGTTGCGACCGGTCGCTCAATTACCTGCGCGCACGACACGATGGGGTCTCTCGAAGGCGGCAGTACGCCCACGATGTTCAGGTTCTTGTAATCCATCATAACCCGTTTGCCCACCGTTAATTCGCAATCATCAAGGTTTTGTTCATCTTTTAGATTCTTGACAACGTAATAGTGTCCGATACCGTTCTTCACGATAACTCGGTCCCCATCCAGTGTTTCAATGACCTCGCCAACCACATGGGGTGGGGTTCTAAAATGTTTCAGTTCGGAAATTAATTTACTGTTCTTCTTTTTCATCTCATTAAGAGTTCCGCTCAATTCCCTGTACTTTTTCTCCAGTTCCGCCTTTTCCATCATCAATGAATAGTTTCGCTCCATAAGATTTGCATTGAGGCGGTTGAGGCGGTAATATGTTTCGCTGCGGTCATTGAAATCTATCTTTCCGTCTTCTTCAGAAATGTTCGATGAAACCGTATCTTCAGTATTGGACATGATGATACTTCCTTAAAGAAATGACTGTGGCTATAACTCTCGAAAAAACGAATAATTTCCCGTAGAGTAATTCTTAATCTCCTTCCAGGAAAAATAGTTCCCCGTCATATTGTCTGAATATGTCAATCATCTGGAGGGTATCTTCGACCTTTTCAAGGCCGACCCGATCATCCACCTTTTTGAAATAATCTCGAGCCTTGTAACACCAAACCTCGAAGATAGTCATGGAATATTCCTTTATCCTTTTTTCCAAGTGCGCGTCCCCCTTGCTTATTATTCTGCGGATATTCTCAGGCCGCTGTCCCTGTAGTGAATATATATATTATCCCTTATCTTCTTTGATAGGTTGGAGAGCGACCCGTAGATCTTGTCCAATTCGACATCGAAATGCCGTGCCGCCTCTTTCGAGTTCCACTTGCGGTTTTCGAAATCGCCGGCCTTGATGTATTCGTATAACTTTCTTTCGAGTTCATTCAACTCATCAAAGCCCATGGCCATCACTCCTATAGCTTTTTGTCCGGTGAGATATTACGGTATGTTTATTTATTATTATCCTCCAATTTCTTAACGGGAATAATGAGATACAAGTTGTAATAGGGGAAGGTTGGATCGCTTATTTCACAGCGGAATTTAAATATCCCGAATGTTCTCATATTATTATGTTGGAGGCTTCAATGTCCGGTTTCAGCTCAATGCATCCGAGGGTCCGCGAACTCCTCTTGCGGGAGGGAATAATCGAACCTACCGTGGCCCAATCAAGGTCCATCCATCACATATTGGAAAGGCGGCACACTCTTGTGATAGCTCCTACCGGCATCGGGAAGACGGAATGTGCGGCGATACCTATATTCGACCATCTGCTCCGGTTAAAGGAAGGATCAGCCCATACTCCCGGTTTCAAGGCTATATACACCACTCCTCTTAGGGCACTTAACAGAGACATAATTTCCAGGTTGGAGAGCTGGGGGAAGGCTCTGGATATCACTGTTGGATTGCGGCACGGTGATACTTCGCAAAGCGAAAGGAACCGACAGTCCCGCATACCGCCCGATTTTCTGATAACTACTCCCGAAACCCTGCAAATACTATTCACCGGTTCTCGCCTTGTCAGGCACCTTGAAGAGGTAAGGTTCGTGGTGGTGGACGAAATACACGATATATGCCCCAATGTCAGGGGGGCGCAGTTATCAGTGGTGCTGGAGAGATTGGAAAAGATCTCTAACCACTGTGTGACCCGCATAGGTCTTTCAGCCACGGTTGGTTTTGATTCCATCGTTTATGTGGCGAACTTTCTCGGAGGAATGGGGCGGAAGGTGACTGTGGTGAACGTCCATGAGGAGAATGATTCCATCATGGAGGTAGTTGCTCCGGAAAATTCACTTGAAGATAAGAAACTGACATCGGAGTTGGCGTGCTCGGAAAAAGAGCTAGCATCCATCATCACTTCTCTGCGGCTCATCAAGGAGAAGCAACCATTATTGTTCTTCGTGAATACACGACAAACCGCCGAGGTGCTTGCATCCCGGATCGCCATGCTTGATCCAAATCTTCCTTTGGGTATCCATCATGGCTCGCTCTCGAAGGAGGTCCGGATGAAGATGGAGGACGATTTCAAGAAAGGGGAATTGAAGGGATTGATATGTACCTCATCGCTGGAATTGGGTATCGATGTGGGTTTTGTGGAACACGTGGTACAGTTCTCATCCCCGAGGGAGGTGACGCGCCTGGTGCAGAGAATTGGGCGGGCGGGACACGGCGTTGGCAGGATATCGCACGGTACTATCCTTGCCACGAGGCCCGATGACATTCTGGAAAGCGGGGTGATAGTCCGTAAGGCTCTGGCAGGGGAAATGGAGAGGATAAATATACCGGCAAACTCCCTGGCTGTCCTTTCGAACCAGATAATGGCGGCTTGCATGATCAAGGGCAAGGGAACAGTTTCGGTAGATGCGAGGGACTTTTTCAACACGGTGAAGAGGGCCATGCCGTTCTCCAATCTAAAGGCCGATACCTATTACACGCTCCTTCGTGAACTGGACGAAATGAGGATGATACGATATGATCCCATACTGAAAAAAATTTCGAGAAAGAAGCGGACAATGGATTATTTTTACAATAATATATCCATGATAAGGGACGAGAAGGTATTCAAGGTGATCGACATGGTTTCCAGGCGCCCCATCGGCACCCTGAACGAGGGATTCGTCGTCACCAGCCTTGAGCCGGGTGTGAAGTTCATAGTCAAGGGGCGGCCATGGGTGGTGGTGGAGATCGAGAGAGACTCAATAATGGTTGCCCCTTCCACCGATATCGGGGCTATCCCATCCTGGACCGGAGAAGACATACCGGTGCCTTTTGGGGTCGCACAAGAAGTAGGACGGATTCGCAGGGAGATTCACTCCGTTCTGGCGTTCTGCGGGAAAGAGCGAGAGCTACGGGCCATGACGATTAAGAAAAAGTACCGTTTGGGGGAAAATGCGTGGCAGCGCTATCTCTCATATGTTGAAGAGCAGGTTCGGGAGAATACGCTCCCCACTTCAGAAGTGATCACCATCGAGCGGTACGGAGAAACCACAGTGATAAATACCTGTTTCGGTACCAGGACAAACGATACTTTCGCTCTTATCATATCGTCTCTAGCCGCATCCCGGCTTGGTCGCGGGATCGAGACCACAACGGATGCCTATCGTATCGTCTTGAGTATACCCCGAACGTACTCGGCAAAGGAGATCAAGAATCTTCTTTATGCTATTCCGCCCGAGGATGTCATCGGGCTGCTGGAGTTGCTTGTCAAGAACTCGACTCTAGCAAAATGGACCCTGCTGTACGTTGCTAAGAAATTTGGTGCGATCAAAAAAGATGCCGACATGAAATACATAAATACGGAATACCTCATAAAAAGCTTCCGAGATACACTTATTCATAGAGAGGCTGTGGGCTGTGTCCTTCGGGATTACCTTGACGTGAAAAATACCAAAAGAGTACTCGAAGGGATTCGCGCTGGAGATATCTCAGTGGTTTTGGGGGGGAATTTATCACCAATGGCCATGGAGGGCCTGGAGGCGAGGTCTTCCCTGATCATGCCATCCAGGGCGGATTCCACCGTTCTAAAAGCATTAAAGGAAAGGCTGATGAGGTATCCGGCAGTCTTCGTTTGTCTCCACTGCAACTCCTTCGCTCATAAACAGCTTGATAAGATTCCTGAGCGAAAGCCCATGCGCTGCAGCAACTGTGGAGGCACATACCTTGCCATGCTGAGGGAATATGAATTGGATCTACTCCAAATGCTCCGCAAGGACCGGAAAAAACTGAACCCGGATGAGGAAAAGAAACTGAAAAGGCTCAACATCAACGCATCGCTGATATCGCAGTACAAGAAACGGGGAGCGCTGGCCATGATGGGCCGTGGCATCGGCCCTGTAAGGGCTGCCAGGATACTTGCAATGCCATTTTATCTGGAGGAGGAGTTCCTGCGTGAGATATTGACGGCGGAGATCGAGTACGCGCAAACACGCCGCTTCTGGGATTGAAATATTCGTATGAAATATTGTATTAAACCTTCACAATTTTTTTCAATATTTTTCACAATTTTTTCTATAGATAATACACGGCAAGTATATAAATAAAAGTAAAAGCCATTTATGAAAAAGTGAAAGGCCGCTTTTACTTAAAAATAGCCACAAGAACGCCAGTGCCTTTAGGCTCTGGATGAATTGTGGCGCCGAAGATTTAAACC
>JASLWR010000082.1 GCA_030740765.1 Thermoplasmatota archaeon | reverse complement strand
AAAGCCTGGTATGAATCAACATACGTATTCTGTTCGGAAGATTGATAATCGGGATGGGTCACATTGACAGTATAATTACCTATTATCCAATATCCGGTGGCATTGACCATGAAATGGATTCCCTGGATCCAGATTTCCCCGTTACTATCGGTTGTTCCGCTGAAGTGGACCGAGCCGTTATGAAGCATATCCACAGTAGCACCGGGGATGGGGGCATCCGCGGAGTTGTTCACGTAAACTACTACGTGATAATCGATTGAAAGGTTGCCCTTGGAATCCACATCGAAGGTGTCATTTACAAAAGTTGAATTCAGAAGTGTAAGGTTGACAAAATCGCCGGCAGCGTCAATTTTAATGGTATCTCCAACACCACCATTACGATATCCGATGGTACTGTTGTATATGACAATATTTCGGCTGCTGCCGATAATGAAAATATTATGATCATTAGTATCCGAGATGTTACAATCTTCTATTTCAGGTACCGCCGTCCCGTTTATCCTTATACCGTTACCGGTGGTATTATGGATATATGTATCTTCTATTTTCGGGGTACCGCTGTTCACGTGAACACCGGTTGTGTTGGAGTTGAAGATCGTACAGCCCGTTACGAGGCCGTTGGATTCTATGCTTATACCGCCGCTGGTTATTACACCGTTGCCAGTATTGCTTATGGTACAGTTTTTTATAACAGGGGCTCCCGAACCCGTGAAATTTATTCCCAGATCCGAGGTTTCGTTTATGATACAATAATTGACTTCTGTGTTTCCTCCGTCGATATCAACCCCGATGGTGGCATGTGATATGTTAGTATAATTGATGTATGCAATTCCACCGCTCTCTATTACTATGCCGGTGTAATTCCCAGCTCCCTGCGTTGTGGTATTAGAAGTGATCGATACACGACTATTCCAGCTTCCATTAATAACCAGCTTTCCACCACTTTTCACAGTGATAGCGGAAACATTTCCTCCAGTTCTATTCATTTTTATAATGACACCTGGCTCAATTGTCAGGTTGCCAGTAATGTTTATATTATCGTCGACATAATGGGGATTATCCGCAGCAGCCCATACAACATTATCACCCGTAATCCCCAAATCATGCCCCTTTGCACCGGCGGTATTGTCGGCAATCCAATTGTTGAACAGCACTATGCCTGAAAATAGCATGAATGCCGATAATGACAGTACGATTGTTCTTTTGATACAGTCTTTCATGTTAAATCTCCTTTTTGTCACCCATTGGAGGGCCACTATAGTTTTCACATTGTCTAACTTATATATAAATCCGACAAATAATAATGTAGTCGTAACTATCTTAATTTATTTAAAAGTTATAGTGGAACTGTCTCCATCTTGAAAACCTGACTTTGATGGATTCACTACGCTTCTAAAAAAATTGGGAAAAACCCCATAGTTAGTGGGACCACATTGGCAGCTTTTTCCCGTAACCGGCAAGTTTTATACCTGTCATAGCAGCTGTGTCATAATCCGAAGCATATAAGAGTCGGGGGGACAATTTCCTAACCGATGATAGTGATTGTGAAACGAGCACAGTTTTCAGATCATTTTCCAGTATTTCAATTCTTTTTTCAATAGCATCAAGGGTTATTTTGCCGTGTCCGGTATTGGATCCCGTTACGATGTGAGAGATGCCTTCGCAGATTTTACCGGAATTGCAGTTGACGCATTCGCGGCACCCAATGAGATTATGTGTGGGAAGGACCATATAATCCGCTCCCAGTGCAATGGACTTGGCCAGGTCCGAACCGCGGCAATTCATTTCGATCCCGATGGTTATATCGTCCTTCAGGCCCAATTCCCTTTTGACTTTCTGTATTACCGGAAACATGCCCAGTACAGGGTAAGCACTTTCCTTTCCCTCATCAATTTTCCTGAAAACGCCGCTCTCCCGTAAAATTACCGAATCTGCACCGACCTTCAAAGCAAGTTTCAGATCTTGGTAAAGGTGGCCCCCCTCCATTCTAATGATTACCGGTATTCGATATCCTGTGATTTCCCTTATCAATAGAAGGTGTGTTTTAAGGTCTTTTATTGATTCCATATCCAGGTGCCTGTGGGGGACGAGCCATTTGGATCTCGATGGGTTTGCATCGTTCTCTCCTTTGCTCTCCAGGGTATAATAAGCTGCACCAAGGGCAGTATCTATTCCCGAGCAGATATCCACAATAACTCCTGACGAGGCCCGGAGTATTTCCACGGACATGCCTTCCCTTCCCGGCGTCCAACACGAGATCAGCTTGGCACCCTTGTCTGCTTCAACGCTTTCACCTGCAGTGTAGACACCTGTACCCCGAATATACGGAATTCCAACTTTTGCGGAAAGGCGGGCAAATTGCTCTTTTATCCCGGCATGGACGATCCCATCGAAAGGAGTATCCATAATAAGGGGAACTGGTAGCGATAAAAATTCTTTCACCCGTCCCTTGCCGATATTTACTGCCATGGCGTCTGCCCCGTGCCCGAAATCGAAGTCCATGGAAGCTGGTGAATAGAGGACGGCAGGGGGGATTTTTATTTTAGACATGGAATCTTTTTCGCTCCTTTTGTTCATTCCGGGTGCGAGCACAGATAATGCATTCGCGTCCCTTGCCATGATCTTTTTGAAGGTTCCGGGGTCGCGGTCTATACCGTAATGCTCGAAATATATCTTCAATCGTTTCTTGTCGACATCATTGAGACTCAATACCTTTACGTTTTCACCAAGGGATTCGGCTGTACCGCCAAGAAATATTGCGCCACCGGTCATAAGGTGGCCGAGCCGTTTCTTAACATTCCCACAAACTATGATGTTACCGTCACATTGAAGGAGCCCCGTATCATTACCTGCATCATTCTGCACGATAATTGTGCCGGAACGATTGCCTATACCGAGGGCATTCCCAGCTTTTCCCTTGATCACAATGATGCCTTGCCTCAGGTTCGCCCCGGCTCCCTTTCCGGCATTACCATTGATTATCAACCCCCCTCCCGTCATATTGTCCCCTGCGTAGTTGCCTGCACTGCCTTCGAGGGTTATAACAGCCAGATCGTTAAGGGCGCAGAAAAAATCACCTGCCTCGCCGATCACCTGTAATTCCAGATCTTTATCGATACCAACGGCCACGGCATCCTGTCCGCTTAAACCCCCGATCCTTATGACCCTGCTTTCCCTGCTTCTCCGGGATATAGCCTTGTTAATGTCTGCGGTGGTCATTGTCTTTTCTGCCATAGGTCACACCTGCCATGAACCGTTCAATATTAAAATTCGCCATATTCAATTCGTTCACTTCAACTCTCCCACCACATCCACGACCCTGTTCGCAATCTCTCCCGAGTGCACCAAGCTGTAAAGGACATCTATATCGTCCTTGATATAGCGGTCCTTCTCCAGTGTTGATATTCTTTCCCTTATGACCACATAAGCAGCCCGCGTTCCTCTTCCGTACCTTATTCCTTCCCTGAAATCCAGGGCCTGTGCGGCGCACAACATCCCGATGGCTATAATATATCCCGTATTTTCGATTATCTTCCGTAATTTTAGTGCTGCCGTTGCACCCATGGACACGTGGTCCTCCTGACCGGCGGAAGTGGATATGGAATCCACCGACGCCGGGTGGCACAATATTCGGTTCTCCGCCACGAGAGCGGCTCCGGTATACTGCCCGAGCATAAGCCCGCAGTTCAGCCCGCCGTCCTTCACCAGGAACGGAGGCAGTCCCGAAAGTTCGGACGAAAGCATCCTGAACGTCAGGCGCTCGCACCAATCACCCAGTTCCGCCGTGCCCATCCCAAGATAATCCAGTGCCATGGCGATGGGCTGCCCGTGGAAATTACCCTGGGATACGACATCCCCCGAGTCGGGAAATACGATCGGGTTGTCCGTAGTGGAGTTCATCTCGATAGTTATTTTTTCCTCCACATGAGCCAGCACGTCGGAAGAGGCGCCTAGTATTTGCGGAATGCATCTCAGAGTGTACGCATCCTGTATAGTATCACAGTCCGCGTGTGACTCTATTATTTCGCTGTCCACAACGAGTTTCCGCAGGTTTTCGGCAACATTCATCTGTCCGGGGTGGGGTCTAAGGAGGTGGACCCTTTCCGATAGGAATTTACCGGTAGCCATGAGTGCTTCTAATGCCATTGCTCCCACGATCTGGGCGTTCCTGAGGAGATTGGCCGCGTCGAAACAGGAGATGGCACCCAGGGAGCACATGAACTGGGTTCCGTTGATAAGAGCCAGCCCCTCCTTGGCCGCAAGTACCGCGGGATTCATTTTCTCATTTTCAAACGCATATTTCACGGTGGCCAATTCACCCCTGTAACGGCACTCTCCTCTTCCACATAGAGCGTTTGCCATATGAGCCAGGGGAATCAGGTCACCACTGGCGCCAAGTGAACCCTTCGAGGGGATCTGCGGTATTATGCCACGGTTCAACATCTCAACCAAGGTCATAAGAGTATTCACACGGATGCCGGAATAACCCTTGGCTAGGGTATTTATCCGTAGCGCCATCATGCCGCGGCTCTCTTCATCGCTAATGGGATCGCCGACGCCGGCGCAGTGCGAGAGAATGAGGTTTTCCTGTAATTGTTCCAATGAATCGTTTTGGATGCCCACTTTCGCCAGATCCCCGAAACCTGTATTGATACCATAAACAACTTTATTATCCCGGATTAGCTTTTCCACCGCCTCCCGGCTCTTTTCCACCTTTTGCAAGCACTCCTTGCTTAACTTTACCGGTTTCCCGTTGCGGGCTATCTCAATAAAATTCCGAATGGTCAGCGATGACCCGTCCAATTCGATGAAATCTTTCATTTCATCCCCTTCATGATGCAATGGTCCAATCCTTGGTTGAAATATATTAAATAGTATATAACTGAAACTGAAGAGAAAGGTTAATGAGGCGCTCGATAAAATATTTTGCGATTCCGGGGACGATTAGGAAAGTGTTATTTTTTGTCGATGCCTCAGTACCTCACCGCCGGCACCCCTCCTCTCCTCTTGATCGTTTCCATGTGTGCCACATCGCCCAACCAGTAATCCCCAAAATAATTATGGAATCCTATCTTCCCCGTGACAGCTATGGTATCTTCGAGGCAGAAATGGGAGGACATGTCGAATTCCACCATTCTGTTCTTCGGAATTTCCACCCATAGGTCCCTGGTGTATTTCACATTTTCCGCTTTCGCAAGGTCCTTTGCACGGAGCTTTGTATCGAAGAGATGAATGTGAATAAATTTATCATTCTTGAACCTCGATACCTCCTTGATCTTCGATATCTTTCCCTCCACGATCACCTTGTGTCCGATGGAATCGGAGTACTGTTCGTCGCGGTTTTTTTTCCATGTATCGTAGTATCTCGATAGGTCATATTGCAGAAAAGAACAGCCGCTGGTTTTACTTACGCAGGAGGTCATCACGTTAATGAAACTCATTCGGTCATGCTTGTGAGCGCAGCCGACCTTCGAGCGGCATTTCATGGAACGGAGCATCTTTTTTATGCTGGAAATTATCGTAGTCCCCACGTTTTGATCGTATGCCCATTTCACTATCTGCCCGTCATCTGTGGCTCCATTTTTCAGTGCTTCCGCAATAACGAACTCTTCTTCAACTTTCTCTTTATTGATAATAGAATCATACTTGTTTGGGGGATCGTAAACATTATTTTCACCGCTGATCAGCAGTCTATTATTCAATTTATGATTCGATTTTAGATTAACATCATCGCGCAATTCCTTTACCGGATCAATGAAATTTTTCATATCGGCCGCCATCGTGCATCCCGCTTATTAAAGTTAAAACTAAATAATATAGTTGTTAATATCTTTTTTATATTTATTGTTTCTCCTTTCCAAAATCCCACGTTTATTATTAATTGTTCTAGACAAAACGAATGGAATCATAATTGTTTTGAATCGCAATCCTTCAAAAATGATTTGTATTATTATTTATTGTCCGATAATATTGCTGATGATCTTGAACATTGCGTCCGTACTTTCCCATCGCTGGTTCTTGCTCTTTTCAAGGGCTTTCAGGATCAATTCGTCGATCTCAGGAGGTATTTCCGGATTTAAACTGCTGGGCGCTTCGGGTGTTTTCTTGAGAATGCTCCCGATACTTCCAACAGCCACGGCATCCTGAAAGGGATTCTTTCCCGTCACCATCTCGTAGAACAGGATCCCCAGTTGAAATATGTCGGTCCTTCTCTCGATCTTCCCGAACTCCTTTTTGTCGAACTCTTCCGGGGCCGAATAAGCATACATGTTATTGGAACCCTGGCCAGCCATACCCGAGGCCATGACCTTTCCGATCCCCCAATCCCCGATCTTCGGTGCTCCGCCTTTCGTGAGAAAGATATTTTCGGGGTTAATGTTCCGGTGAACGATGCCGTTCTCGTGGGCATAGGACATTCCGTGAAGTACCTTGTTCATGATATGGATCGATTCTTCCATGGTCAACTTGTGGTTTTCCATCAAATTACTCAGGTTCCCCCCACCCACGGGTTCGGTTACGATGTGCGGAAGTGTTCGTACCTCACTGTCATAGACCTCCACGATATTCTCGTGCTTGAGTTCTTTCCACCCGTTTGCCCTGGTGACAAATTTGTCACGGGTAGCTTGATTGAATGAAACCCCTTTCTTGAACTGGGGTACGTTAATGGAAACTCTCCGTCCAGTTGAATCGGTCCCCTCATAAATGTCCGCAAAAGTGCCGGAATGAACTTGATTATTGATATTATATCCGGGGATTGCATTTCTGATATATGACGGAGCGGGTTTGTGCTTTGTCGGGGGAATGTATTCTATGTATGATTTTGACGGTACGATGGTGAGATCTCTTTTTGACCTGTGCGGGGCGAGTTCGGTGCTGCTTGGACTTTCCAAGGTCTCTTCTTTCTTCACGCGAGACGGGGTGTCTTGAGATTTCTCTATGGTGGCACCGGTCACACTATCACGTATTTCGTAGCCCGATTTTTCCAGAGTCCATTTGGAGCCTTTTACATACGGGGATTCTCCCTTTTTTCTACTATCTGAGTTCGATGAGTTGTACATGCTTTGTGAGAGGTCTTTTCGCTGGGTCATCTGCATTGTAAGTTCATCCATATTCTCTTTTATATCTTTATACGAAATAGTTGCTTTTTTAATAGAATATACCTTTCTTTCGTTGTAGCGGATGTTCTCTACGAGTCCTTTTTGATGAGTGAGTGTCTTTTGGTATATAGTAGGGTTTATTCCGTACTTCCCTACCTCATTGATCATCTGCTCGGTTTCCTTCATCTTTTCGTCCACTTTTGACCGGATCTCGCTGAGAGACGCGAATATTTCATCACGATTTTGGGTATTTAACCACCAGAAAATGTTACCTCCTATGATATAACCCGCCATGCCGCCTGAGAACATCCCTGTGAATAGATCAACAGTATTAATCAGCAGATAAGTTACTAATCCCCCAACGACCGCACCGATTACCAGCCCTGCAAGAGCAATCTCGGAAAAATGCCTGGCGGTTGGAACCAATAAAAAAAGTGCCCCGATTCCTGCTATAACGCCCCCGGCGACTTCCCCCAGAAATATACCCCCCCATCACCATTACTCCGATGATTTCGATTATCACAATGAACTTCCAGCTTAAATCCAATTTCATCAGTTTACCTCTTTTAGGATTTTTGACAGTTTCATTGCTTCCTTTATAATTAACTCTTATCACATCATTTTCTCTTACCCTAACAGATGGCAAAATCGTCAGCAGAATAATTTTAAAATATCTAATCATCCGCTATTTCCATCGTATCCAGCTCTCCTCTCACCATCTGTTCTATACACGGTTTGATATCCTCCACCTTGCTTGTATCCCCATCCCAATCCTTGATAATATGGCCGTACCTGTCCTCCAGGATGGCCAGGCATTTTTTCAACTGGTCCATAATTCTCTCTTTTTCCTCATGGGAGGTGATCCCCACCAGCGACAGGGTCTTTCCGGAGTACATCAGAACGGAATATTTGCCAAAATCGATCCGGTTTATCTCACTATCCCTGTCGGCGGATTTGTCCAGAAGTGAAAGCGAATCGCTTATGAATGATTTTACCGCGGTCAGCATGCCTGCCAAGACGTCTTCATTGAGGCCGCTTTCTCTCTCCAGCGAATAATGCTGCACTAGCAATCCGCTGGGTGTAATGAGGAAAAGCTCGTCTATTTGCACCTTTTGCTGCTCCTTTTTGACTTCGATTAACTTTGGTGCCGGAAGGGCCAGTATTTCTTCTGATGCCTCATCTGCCGTGTGATCAAGTTCTTTTTCTGTTGGTAGATGGATATTGGAGAAGTCAAAATCATCCCTTTGCTTGGCGGCGGCCGTCCTTTGTCTCAGCATTTCCATAGCTTTTATTAGGGAAATTACCGAAGCAGCCTTTACTTCATCTTCCACAACCGGCATTATTTGTTCCTGTTGATATGATGGATTTTCAATGCTTCCGTGCGTTTGGGAATCATATACGGCCCGGATCCCTGCAGCACTCCTTGCTTTACCAGGTTCGGGGACGTGTTCGATCTCTGCATCTATAGTATGATTCTCTGCGATATCAAGTTCTTGCATCTCCTTTTCTTCCTCCCGCCTTTGCCTTCTCATAAACACGTATGCAATTATTATAAAGATCAGAAGTGCAATACCGAGGATGATGGGGAGATAATCTGTTTCTTCAACGGTGGATGTGTTGGACGGGATATCTTTCATAACTGTGAAACTATAGAGCGGGCTTTCGGAAATCGTTTCATCTCCATGATTTTCAGGGACGATTTTCCAGAAATAGGTCTTGTTGTAATTCAGGTTTTCCAGTTTCTACGTATAATTCGAGGTAGTTCGTTCAACCATGCTTTCTTTGGATTCTCCCACGTATACTGAAAAGTTCATTTTTCGTTTTGCACTCCCGACATCGTCCAAGTAAGGTTTACATTGGTCGTGTTAATGATACTGGCGTTTCCCGGTTTCATTTTTTCGATTTTGGATATTGCTCTGGAGGCAATAGGGGGTATTTCTTTCATTTTTATGTATTCCTGTTCCTCCCCTTTGAACGTATCAATCCTAAAAACAGATTCATTTTCCAAAATAGGACGGAGCATAGGGAACGTGATTGATAAGAAAATAACCATAAAGACGATGGTTATTACAGTGATCTTCGTTCCATTCATGGCAATACATACCTGTTTATTATATCTGGTAGGAAATGAGTCTGCGAAAGCCCAATTGCCTAAAAAGATTATAAAGTTTATGGAGATGCACTTTAGGTGCCCATTAAATCCTATGATGCGGAATATTGTTGGATTGTAAAATTATAAAGAGAAAAAAGGACGAAAATTATTAAGTCTTTCTTTTCCATTAGTAAAAGTCCTTCTTGGATTGATCCTTGGGGGCGCCCCGGTCAGGCAAGTCTCCAATTTTATATAATACACGGACTTCACCCCGGGGCGAAATTTCTTATTTTTTTTGAAAATTACTTTTTGAAATGATTGTATATTTCGTCAATCGTAGTAACTTACTTCGACAATATTAAATATGTATGAATTATTTATCCCTCTGATGAGTAGCAGTTTGAAACAAAGAATCGCCGGCGAACTGGTCATGTCGCGAAAACCCAATGAAACCCTGAAGAAATGGCGGGAGATATTTCACATAACCCCTTCCGAGCTGTCAAAGTTCACTGACAGAACCCCTTCATATATCTCCGATTACGAAAGCGGTCGAAGGCCGTCGCCTGGGATAAATACCATCAAGATGTTCGTGGAAGCGTTTGTGTCCATAGACAAGGAAAGAGGGTCCCCGGTGGCAAAGAATTTTATTTTCGAAAAGAGGCACGATGCAATACTCGCCATCAAGGAATTTTCAGGGCCCATGAAAATGGAGAAATTCACAAAAATGATCGATGGGAAGATACTCGTTCACCCTCGCATGAACAGAGACATAATGGGCTATACGGTGATAGATTCATTGAAGGCCATACTTAATTTTTCCTCTGCCGACTACCACCAGATTTACGGGTGGTCCAGCGAGAGGTGTTTGATATTTTCGGATGTAGTTATGGGGCGATCCCCCATGGTGGCCATAAGGGCGCATCCCATGACACCCGCCGCAGTTATCTATCAACGTCCCGAAAGCATTGATAAACTGGCCAAAAAGATCGCCAGCATCGAGAACGTATACCTGGGACAGACCCCTCTTGAATTGGTTGAGCTGCTTGCCCGGTTGAAGAAGATATGAGCGAGTCCACATTGCATTCTATCTTTGTTATCAGTTAAAGGAGAAAAACAAAATGAATTCAGGTATTGTGAGCTACGGCGCGTACATTCCTTTCTACAGAATCGATCCCGAGAGCATAGGTCGCCAGTGGGGCCGGAACGGAGCTGATGTCGGAAAAGCGCTGGGTGTGAAGATGAAGTCAGTCCCGGCCCAGGACGAGGATGCAGCCACCATGGCGGTGGAGGCATCCCGCTGCGCGTTGAAGAGAGCGGGGATCCACCCCCAGGACATTGGCGCCATATTCGTTGGGTCTGAATCGCATCCTTACGCCGTAAAACCCACGGCCACCATTGTGGGCGAAGCCCTTGAGGCAACCCCCGGATTGATGGCAGCGGACATGGAATTCGCCTGCAAGGCCGGTACTGCCGGGATGCAGAATTCAATGGGATTGGTTATGTCGAAAATGGTGAAATATGCGCTGGCAATCGGAACCGACACGGCTCAGGGCGCACCTGGAAATGCCCTCGAATACACTGCCGCCGCCGGGGCCGCTGCCTTTATAATCGGCCTGGAGAACACCATCGCCACCATAAATCATACAGTTTCCTTCACAACCGACACGCCCGATTTCTGGAGACGGGGAGGAATGAAGTATCCGAGCCACGGGGGACGTTTCACCGGTCAGCCGGCTTATTTCCGGCACGTGGTATCATGCGGAAAGGAACTGTTTTCCCTCGCGGGGACCGCTCCTGAAGATTACCAATTTGCGGTGTTTCATCAACCGAACAGCAAATTTCCTTCTAAGGCCGGTAAAATGCTCGGTTTCTCACAACAGCAGCTTTCCGAGGGGCTTATCGTAAAGGAGATCGGAAACACCTATTCGGCCGCCTCCATGATCGGTCTCGCATCGGTTCTGGACAATGCCAATCCGGGAGACCGGATATTATTGGTGTCCTATGGGTCGGGGGCCGGAGCCGACGGATTTGACATCACGGTCACCCCCGGGATCGAAACATTCCGGAAGGGAATAAATAAAACGATCCGTGAATGGATATCGAACTATCAACTGGTGGACTATGGAACCTATGCTAAGAATCTCAAAAAGTATAAAATGGAGGGTGAGTAGATGAGAGAGGTGGCCATACTCGGAACTGGAATAACACGTTTTCGGGAAATATGGGACAAATCGTTTAAAAGGCTTGGGATCGAGGCAGGGCTTGAAGCGATACAGGATTCCGGGATACAGGGCAAGAACATAGATGCGTTGTTCATCGGGAACATGGCATCCGGTCTTTTCATACGCCAGGAACACATTGCGTCCCTGGTAGCGGAGGAAGTCGGATTGACGCTCAACAACACGCCGGCGATCCGGGTGGAAGGCGGTGATGCGGCAGGGGGGCTTGCTCTTGCACAGGGTTTCTCCGCAGTGGCAGCTGGAATTTACGATGTGGTAGTGGTAGGAGGGGCCGAGAAGATGAGCGATCTGCCCGGAGCAAGTATTGTAGAAACCATCGCGTCCAGTATCGATCAGGAGTGGGAGTGTTTTTTCGGAGCTACTCAGCCTTCACTCTGGGCCATGATGGCACGCAGGCACATGCACGATTACGGGACTAAACGAGAACAGATCGCCAAAATTGCGGTAAAGAACCATAACAACGGTTCATTGAATCCCAAGGCCCAGTTCCCCTTCAAGGTGACGCTGGAAAATGTTCTCTCAGCTCCTCCGGTCTGCGAGCCACTGACCACGTTGGAGGCGGCACCCATTTCAGATGGAGCCGCAGCGGTGGTACTTTGCTCTCTTGAAAAGGCAAGAGAATATACTTCCGAACCCGTGGTTATCAAGGGTGTTGGACTGGCAACGGATTCACTGGCCCTGCATGACAGGATGTCACTTACTACCTGCAAGGTGACCAGCGTTGCAGCCGAGAGGGCATTGAATATGGCAGGGGTCAATATCAAGGACATAGATGTGGCAGAGGTTCACGATTCTTTCACAATTTCCGAGCTGATGGCCATGGAGGACCTGGGTTTCGTGGAAAAGGGAAAGGGAGGCGAGGCTGTGGACGACGGCATAACCAAACTGGGTGGAGATATTCCAATAAACACCTCGGGTGGATTGAAGGCCAGGGGTAATCCCCTGGGAGCCACAGGTATCGCGCAGGCAGTGGAGATATATCACCAGTTGAAGGGGAAGGCCGATAGTAGGCAGGTGGCGGATGCACGATTTGGTTTGACGCATAACATGGGGGGCTCCGGCGGGACGGCGGTTATTCATGTGATGGAGGCGGTTTAAATGACCATTCCAAGATTCTGGAGAGAGATACCTATACGTTACAACCTCATGGGATCGAAGTGCCCCCTGTGCGGAACCGTTTTTTTCCCCCCAAAGGAGATATGCAAGATATGTCGGCGAGTATCCATCGACCAGATGATCCATGAAAAATTATCGGGTAGGGGAACCATACTTACACACACCACGGTACACGAGGCCCCTACGGACTTTGAGAGTCAGGTGCCGTATTACCTGGCCATAATCGAACTGGACGAGGGACCATCCGTTCTCGGACAGATCGCCGACTGCACGAACGGTGATCTCGCAATAGGAAAAAGAGTCCATTCCGTTTTCAGGCGTGTCTCGGAGGACGGTGTAAGCGGTACCATACATTACGGTTACAAGTTCGTACTGGATCATTCAAGGTAGAAAATATCCCTTTTTCTCTTCCGGTACCCACCGACCAATAAAAGGACCATACCACCGGAGGCGCATGAATAGGGAATAACGGTCTCCCCGAAAAGCAGCTGCGTGGAAAACGAACCGGCTGTATCGGCAAGCTCTTTTCTAGAGGATTCCGTCAGACTCATTTCAGCCTTAAATACGATCAATCTTTTTTCGGAGTGCGGGAAGAAACCTCTGGCCTGGGTAAGGTTGGAAAGTGATTCTTCGAGACTCTGCGAGCTCATTGAGATATCTGCCGAGGCAAGCCGGGTCTTGTTAGCAAAATCGTCCGGTTTGTTCACGCTGAGAACGCTGAAGGTGAAATTGATGTGTGTGTCATGTATGAGCCCGGTCTCCGCATCAGCCCAGTAATCCAGGAAACCATCGAATATCATTATCATGTTCTCAAGCTTGGAATCTTGAGGTTTCATCGGGTAGTTCGTCCCCTCTATTCGGTAGCGGTAGCAGTCAGTTCCCTTGTGATCTTCTCTTCCCTGCAGAACGCAGTCCATGGTGGTATTTGTTATCTGGTTGAACCACCTGTAGCTCGTGACGGTGGGATCGATCTTTCCGAAGGGAAACATCCATTGTCCCTCTCGCACATGATACATCTCCGTTCCTTTCAATTTCGCTTCATTCACGTGCTTGGCCGTCAGCTGGTTCACGCTCAACAGTCTTTCGTATATCGGTAATTGATACACTTCGGGGAGCTTTTCTCCCGTATCGGCATCATACCCCGTCATGTTCTCCCAGATCACCAGTATCTCGCCGTTCTTGCCCCACTGCCGTATGGTGCTTATATTCATCATCACCATCATCCCGATATACTTGGTCTGGGTGGTATCGTTCATATCCACCAGGGTTGCGTTTCCAAGGAGTATCCTCTGCTGTACGAGATCGTCAGGGATCTTCTTCAGATTCGGGAGGTCGATGTAAAGTTCCATCTCTCTTTCCGCGTCACCGGGAATACCGGTCCGATGCTCGAACCAGTATTTTGTGTTACCGTTGACGAATATATCGGTTGCGGGAACCGGGCCAGACGCCTTGTACTGGCCCAGGTACTGCCCCTCCAGGGACATCTCGAACGCCAAGGTATCGAGGCCAGATCTTACATTCTCTCCTGTATATCGGATCATCCCGGTGGAATTGGTATCGATATTAAAGAATTTGTAATCAGTCTTTTCGAGGTTACCCATAGGCAGGAGCATCTGGCCAGACCCCCCATCCACAATTTCCCCGGTGCGCCGGTCCACCGTGAGATCACGTGAACTCTCCATCAACCCTTCGTACTTGTTGATGAGATCCTCTCCGGTATCCATGTTGATGAGGCTGAGTGTCTGTGTGACGTCTATGTCGTTCCCCCGGCTTTTCCCGAAAACGGTTGATAGAGTGGCAGTAATATTGTCGGTGGAAAAGCTTCCGTCGGTCTCGTTGATTATTCTCGCTTTTCCCTCGAGCTCGATCTCCATTTCCATTCCGTCCGGTATTACCAGCATACCGGGGAGAATGAGTAGATTCCATACGAAGGTGAAGGAGATCAGAAAAAATCCTACGATGGCAAAGACCGCGGGGCTGTAACGGTACCGCGTATAACTTTTACGATATCTCCTTAGTATCTTCCGGATGGTCTTTTTGTTGAGATCGAGCCTTTCGTAGATGTCTTTTATTGTGAGGTCCTTGAGGTTAAAATGATGAGACCCGATCTTGATGGATCGATCATTTTCATCACCCGCTTCGGATAACCCATTGCTCTCTGGCTCAGGACTGGCATCGTCGTCTTTGGCGACTATACTATCACCTGTTTTCTTTAACAGGTGTCCCATATAAAAAATATACTGGGATTTTGAGTTCGGGCAGTTCGGTGGAATATATTAATAAAGAGGGCCGCCGACCCCCAGGCAAACGGCGGCCCGATTTAATAAACAAATTAAAAGTTCGTAGGAGGGGCTCTGCCCCTCAAGGGTATTACCGCCAAGCAGAGTTGAATAGTGCCCATTGTTGACATTGTCTTCAACTAGCCAGTATGTTTATAAACCATA
>JASLWR010000081.1 GCA_030740765.1 Thermoplasmatota archaeon | reverse complement strand
GAGAAAATCTCTGCCTGGCGTGAGCGCTCGAGATTTTTCAGACGTGTTTCCCGTTGGAGCTAAACAAATACAAAAATTGAAAATGTGGTAGCCTCCGCAATTATCAGCCATTACCTGGACCTTGACAAGATACATGGATTATTGAGTGAAACCGAATACGATCCCGATCAATTCCCAGCCCTTTTGTACCAGAAAACATATCCGAAATTCACAATGATGCTGTTCAATAATGGTAAAATGATCTGCACAGGTTTAAACGGGGTGGAAATAACGGAGGACGCAATATACGATTTCATTGAGAAATTGAGAGGAGGCAGTTCATTTCTTATGGACAATATTAAAATTGAAATTCAATCCATCATTGCTTCGGCGGAATTAGGGAAACGTGTAACCCTAAAAGAGGTCTATAACAATAGTACACTAAGCAATGCAGAATTGGCCCCCGACGGTTTGGATGCGCTTATATACCGTCCATCAATGGAGGGTATGACATGTCTTATATTTCCCAGCGGCAAGATCGCCTTCTCGGGGGCAAAGGACATTCATCAGGTCGAAAGGGTTTATGCAGACTTAAAAGAAAAGTTATAAATTTGGATTTTTCTTATTCCAGTTGCATCATGAACGAAAAATCTTATAAATTTATGAATACGAGCATTAAAAAAAGTAATTAATTTGATTTCTAGTTTAAATTGTCTGGCGAAATCAATTTATAACGGCGTTCTCATAGCGTTGGATCAAATAGACAACATTAGAGACGGGAGATGAATCCGATGGTATCCTCGATATTGTTGAAAAACATTAATACGCTGGCAGTGGACCTCCCAGAAAAAAAGATACTTCAATCGGCAAATGTGTATATCGAGGGATCGGAAATTCAGGAAATATCTTCTTCAAAAATTGTTGTTGAAGCTGAGAGGGTCGTGGATTGCAGCTCAATGGTGGTTATGCCTGGATTCATTAATACACACCATCACATGTATCAGACAATGCAAAGGGCCGTCCCGAGAATGCAGGATTCAAAATTGTTCGACTGGTTGATCAACCTCTACGAGATATGGCGTGAGATCACACCGGAAGCCGTAAAAGTATCTGCCAAGGTGGCCATGGCGGAGCTGATGCTCACCGGTTGTACTACGACCAGCGACCAATACTATGTTTTTCCGGAAGGGAAGAAGGGATTATTGGAAGCTGAGATCGAGGCCGCAGGGGATATGGGGGTGCGTTTTCATCCATGCAGGGGTTCGATGTCCCGAGGAAGGTCAAAGGGAGGACTTCCCCCGGACGACGTTGTTCAGGATGAGGACATTATTCTTGGGGAAACTGAAAGTACTATCAGAAAATATCATGATAATTCACGGAACTCCATGCTCCAGATCGTTGTATCGCCCTGTTCGCCGTTCTCGGTCACAACCGAGCTGATGGAAGCATCCGCCGAACTGGCCCGCAAATATGGCGTTTTTCTGCACACGCATCTTGCTGAGACCATAGACGAGAATAAATTTTGCCTAGATACTCACGGGATGCGCCCGTTCGATTACATGAAAGAGGTTTCTTGGGTAGGGCCTGACGTATGGTTCGCACATTGCGTCCATCTGAACAATAGGGAAATACAGGAAATGGCAGATACAGGTACCGGGGTCGCCCACTGTCCCACATCCAACATGAGGCTTGGTTCGGGAATCGCTCCGGTCCGTGAAATGCTTAATAGAGGCGTCAACGTTTCCCTGGCCGTGGATGGAAGCGCTTCCAACGATTCCTCAAATATGGTAAACGAGTTGAGGATGGCGATGTTGCTACAAAGGGTTTCCCAAGGCGAGGACGCATTTTCACCCTATGAAGCAATAGAATGCGGCACCATTGGAGGAGCAAAGGTCTTGGGTCGAAAGGATATTGGTGAGATGAGAGAGGGGATGGCGGCAGATATTGTTGGATTTTCTCTCAAGAGACTCCCATTTGCCGGCGGTCTGCACGATCCTGTAGCCTCGGTGGTGTTGTGCGGCCCTGTGAATGTGGACATTTCCATTATAAACGGCAATATCAGGATTCTCGATGGAAATATAGTGGGACTTAACATGGAAGAACTTATTAACCACCAGAACAGATTGGCAAAAGAGATGGTGACAACGGCCATGGAAAGAACCGGAACCGAATATCTCTCTCACATGTGAATAACATGCGAAATTTAATCGTAATATCCTTTTGGAACCCTTGAAAAAAGGGGGATTGTACAAAGGATGAAAATGGATGGGACCTCATTAAATTACTAAATAATTCGACGAAAAAATACGGAAAATGTTATTAGCATATGATTATTAAGGTTGGCGGGTTTTGAATATTTTATAGTTAATATACGCGACATCATTAGAATTATTATTGAATCATTATGGGGAATCTTATTATGAACTCATTGGGAATATGTCTTGGCGCCTCAACGGTGTCAGTAGTAGAGATAGCGACGAACGATAAGAAAAATCTCAAACGGCCCGTAATTAAAAATGTACAAGTTCAATCCCACGAAGGAAATCCAAAAAGAGTGCTGCGGGAAAAACTTGAAAAAATGGACATGAGCAAGTTCGATTCCATTGCAGTTACTGGTAGACGTTTTCGTAAATTCGTTAACCTGTCTTCCATAAGCGAGCCCGAAGCAGTGGAGTTTGCTTTCGAGCATGTAAATTCCGAACTTAAAGGATATAATGCCATTGTAAGCGCAGGGGGGGAAACGTTTATGGTCTACGTTCTCGACAAAGATGGCAAGATTACCACGGTTCACACCGGGAGCAAGTGTGCATCCGGGACAGGTGAGTTCTTTCTTCAGCAGATACGACGAATGGGGCTCACAATGGATGAGGCTATGGAAAGCACCAGATCAGGTACACCTCACCGACTATCCAGCAGATGTACCGTGTTCTGCAAGAGTGACTGCACCCATGCAACGAACAAAGGCGTTCCCAAGGGAGAAGTGGTGTCTGGCCTCTGCGAGATGATGGGTCAGAAGATAGTCGAGCTGATGAAAAAGGTTCCAAAAAAGGATATTATGATGATAGGAGGCACATCCCAGAATCACCGCATGGTGGATTATCTGAATAGTGAGTTCCAGGGATTGGACATTCCGGAATCCGCACCATATTTCGAAGCGTTGGGTGCCGCACTGTGGGCTTCCAAGAACAAATGTAAACCCTTCAAAGGGATGAAAAAACTTTTTCTCAAGGAAAGGTCATCGTTCGATTACCACCCGAAACTTGTGGACTTCGAGGATATGGTGTCCTTCAAGAAGATCCCCATGGGTAAGGCGGCAAAGGGTGACAGATGTATCATCGGCCTGGATGTGGGTTCCACCACCACCAAGGCCGTTGTGGTAAGAACCGAGGATAATGCAGTACTTGCCTCCATATATTTACGCACACTGGGAGATCCGGTGAAGGCATCAAGGCAGTGCTACAAAGCCCTTCTCCACCAGCTGAAAACACCTGTGGACGTCATCGGTCTGGGGGTCTGTGGGTCTGGCAGGCAGATCGCCGGACTCCATGCACTTACGGAAGGCGTCATAAACGAGATCATAGCCCACGCAACTGCAGCCGTCTACTTCGACCAGGACGTGGACACAATATTCGAGATAGGCGGCCAGGATGCCAAGTATACCTATATAACGGGAGGAGTCCCCTCCGATTATGCCATGAATGAGGCATGCAGCGCGGGAACGGGATCATTCCTCGAAGAATCGGCCAGAGAGACCCTCGGGATCGAGATGAAGGATATCGCCGATATTGCCATGAAAGGAGAGAAACCTCCAAATTTCAGCGACCAGTGTGCGGCCTTTATCTCTTCTGACATAAAAAGAGCATTCCACGAGGGTATCGGAAGAGAGGACATCGTGGCCGGATTGGTATACTCCATCTGTATGAACTATGCCAACCGGGTCAAGGGCAGCCGACCCATGGGTAAAAAGGTTTTCATGCAGGGTGGAGTTTGCCTGAATCGTGCTGTGCCCATTGCTATGGCGACGCTGACTGGGAAAGAGATCATAGTACCACCAAGCCCGGAGATGGCCGGGGCTTTCGGGGTGGCTCTTGCTATAAAGGAACGGATCGATCAGGGACTGATGAAAGAGCAGAAGTTCGAACTAACGACTTTGGCTGCTCGTGAAGTGGAGTATCTCAAATCGTTCATATGCAGGGGGGGCAGGGAGAAGTGCGACCGGGGCTGTAAGATAGCAAGGATACGGATAGAAGATGCAACACATCCCTTCGGGGGCGCCTGTAATAGATACTATAATTTGCGACACTCATTGAAATTCCAAATGGGTAAACTGGATATGGTGGCCCTGCGCGAGAAACTCGTATATGAAACGTTCTCGGATTATTCACCCAAACTAACGGCCAAGGCAAAGACCATCGGGATCAACAGGACCTTTCTGATGGGGACCTATTATCCGTTGTTCTACAATTTCTTTTCGAGATTGGGCATGAGGGTAATCCGGTCCGATCAGATTGATACAGAAGGTATCGACCAGATAGGGGCGCCATTCTGTTACCCGGGCGAGATCGCTCACGGTATGTTCATGAACCTTTTGCGAAAAGAACCCGATTACATTTTTCTGCCGCAGATAAGAGGAATTCCCGTTGAGAACGGTTATGTCGCTTCCCAGGCGTGTCCCCTTACCCAGTGCGAGCCATTTTATCTTCGTCAGACGTTCGGGCATAATATAAACGAAAAAAAGGTTGAGCTGATATGCGAGACACTAAATTTCATGGAAGGCATCGATCAGAGCAAAGAAATAATGGTGAAGATCGGAAAACAGCTCGGTTATTCCAAGAAGAAAGCCACTGAGGCATATGAATTTGCCAAGGGACGGCTGGAAGAGATGTACCGGGAATTCAAAAGAATTGGTCGTGAAGCGCTAAATGAGATCGAAAAGGACCCAAACCAGATCGCCATGGTGCTGTTCGGGCGCCCCTACAATGCCTTTGTAAAGGAAGCCAATATGGGAATACCCCAGAAGTTTACGTCCAGAGGCCTCCATATTATTCCATTCGATTTTCTCCCCTATGAGCCGGAAGAGATGTATGGCCACATGTTCTGGGCCATGGGGCAAATGATACTCAAGTGCGCCAGGTTAGTGGAAAGACACCCCCAATTGTTTGGAACATATGTCTCGAATTTCAGCTGCGGCCCCGACTCCTTCATTATCACCTACTTCAGGGATATCATGGATATCAAACCTTCATTGACCCTGGAACTGGACAGCCATACCGCCGATGCCGGTCTCGAAACCCGGATCGAGGCTGCGATAGACATTTTCAAGGGCTACAAGGAGCTTAGTGAGGCCAAAACCATCGTAAAAAAAAGATCGAAATTCGTAGCTGCAAAGGCCGAGATGATCAATGGCGAGCTGATCATAACCTCGTCATTCGGAGAGAAAATGACCATGTTCGACCCCCGCGTAAAGGTATTATTCCCGTCCATGGGGGAGCTGGCTGCCAGGGGTGCGGCCGAGGTTCTTCGGGCCGTGGGAGTGAATGCCATGTCCTGCGAACCCGCTGACGACGAAGCGCTGAAGATGGGTAAGGCTCATACCACAGGTAAAGAATGCCTTCCAATGATAATCACCACCGGGACGATGTTGAAATATTTAAAGTACCGCGAACCCGATACCGACGAGATACTTGTCTATTTTATGCCCACTGCCAACGGACCTTGCCGGTTCGGCCAATACCACGTTTTTCTGAATCTTCTCATTAAGAAGCTGGAATTACCCAACGTTGCAATGCTGGCACTTACTTCCGAGGACAGTTACGGTGGTCTTGGGAACAGCGTTCTTTTAAAGGGCTGGTTCGTTGTAGTTATCTCCGACGTTATGGACGATATTCTCAACATGCTTCTCGCGAATGCAAAGGACAAGAAATCCGCTATGAAAATTTTCGACAGAGAGTATGAAAGAATAATGGGAGCTTTCAGAAATACCAGAAGGAAGATCGAAGGGAAGGGAGAGTTGTCAAAGACCATAAGAGCCATGAAAGGGGATTGGAAGATACTGGAAAAGGCATTGAAAGAAGCTGCGGATAATCTTGCAAAGATTCCTCTTACAACCACTCTCGACAAGGCAAAGGTGGTTTTCCTCATTGGTGAGATATTCGTAAGGCATGACGGCATCTCGAGACGATATATAAACGAAAGGCTTGCAGAAAAAGGGTTCGTAACCAAGGTGAGCCCAACCCATGAGTGGTTGTTCTATATCGATTATATATTGCAGAAGAAATTGAATACAATCCCGCATACATTTTCGGACATACTTAAAAACAAGGCCAAACACAAGATACAGGTGAAATACGAGAAAAGGATAAAGAAGATATTGGCCGGTAGTGGTCTATACGAATACGAGGAATGCGATATCGGACACATCATCAACAATGCAAAACATCTTATCCCACCGGAATTCATAGGGGAGGCAATACTCACCACGGGGGTGGCAATGACCGAGATAGTGAACAATTCATGCGGTATTGTCTCCATTGGTCCCTTCGGATGTATGCCCTCGAGAGTTTGCGAGGCCATCCTGAACGAGACCATGAACGCTGATGGAAAGAAGTTTATCAGCAAAGGCAACAAATTGGTGGAAAGCGTACTCGATGAGGTTTCTGTACTCCCGTTCCTTTCCATCGAGAGCGACGGCGGTCCATTCCCGCAGATAATTGAAGCGAACTTCGAGACATTCTGCCTACAAGCGGACAGACTGCATGCAAAGATTTTGGAGTGCAAATCCAAATGAGTTATTTTTATTAAGCGATTTCCAGCAGATAAACGTCAAGAACGTTCGTCCCTGTGGGTCCCGTAATGATGGACGAATCATATTTCTCGAAAAAACCGTATGAATCGAATTTATCAAGGTATTCATTAACAGCTCCAAGCATTTTTGCCCTTACGGATTCAGCGGAATCGGTCCTTTCAGGCTCCCGTTGCACTCCGGTCAATCGGAGATTGCCCTGAGCCTTCGATTTCCTCCAGAAATCTACAGGCTCCCGCTTCGCTCCGTTGTATCTTCGACACAACTGAGCCCTCGGCAAGATGCCTACGGGCCCCGATTCCACGAACATTGTCAAGCTGCGAATCTCGACATTTTGTCGAACTTCGCACCATTGACAATATGCACCGCTCTCATTAAATGAGGAAATTAATTTATCGAATAGAACCCCATCTACTATAACGCCGGCCCCTGGTGAGTTTCCATCCATCCCGTCCGTGGCGAATGTTACGAGGGTTATATCATTTCTCCTTTCCCATAGTGTTTCATCAGTCATAAGCCCCACGAGAAACAACAGAGCCGTGTGCTGCGCCCTACCGCCGGTTCCTTTCCCCATCACTCTCACAGTTGGCTCGCCGCCTATAACGAATTTGCTGCTTTTTTCTACAGAACAAACAGAGTTCGGTTTCGCCGATAGCGTTCTTCTGCAAAGATCCAAAAGATGGGTGGCAAGGGAGGCCGCTGTTAATCTGTCGGGGGAAAAGCCAGGTACGATCTCAGTAGCGGGCAAAAATAATTCGTAATTGTATTCTCGGCTTATTATTTCAACGAGAACCTCGTTCGACAGCAATATGTGATACTCTAATTTATCGTCATTTAACAGTTCCTTTGGTGACTCATACTCCGGATCACCAGTGTTAAAGAAATCTCTGCCTTCAATCGAGAGTAGCTTAAGAATATCATAACGTTGCAAAATGTCACGGCATCTCTTAAAGGTAGAGTCATACGAATCCCGGTATGTTGGCCCCGAACCAATGGTTTCGAGTGCTGAGCCCGTAACGTCGCTTATAATGAGGTTTACCATTGACGTACCGGAAAATTCCTGCGCAAGCCTACCGCCCTTGATGGCAGAAATGTGTTTTCTTACCGTGTTTATCTCCGCAATATTCGCCCCACTGGTAACCAGAGCCTTGTTTATTGCAAAAACCTCATTACGTGGAAATTTTTCGTGATTTAGTTCCATGAGAGATGAAGCCCCGCCGCTGAGAAGAAATAGACATCGACCCTTGCAATTTCGGACGGTTTCGAGAACTGCTTTGCCCGCCAGAAAACTTCCTTCTCCCGGATAGGGGTGTTCGGTCCCCATCACTTCCAATCCAAAAGCTTCGAGCTCGGCAGCCGCCTTTTGTCCAGTTCCCGTGGATAGAGCAGCACGCGGAGCGACTATTATTCCGCCGGTTATTCCTTCAGTGCGTAAGAAATCCTTGGCCCCAAGGGCCATGAATAATGACGCCTTCCCCACTGCGAACAACGTTATTTGCTTATCCTCGTCCCGATCCATACTCTCTGTGGATGCAAGTGACGATAATTTGTCGCGGGTCAGCTTACGAGGATCACATATTTCCAAGATCCTTTTCAAAATTTCGGAAAACCGCAGACGAATCCTGCTATCATATGACTTGAGCATTCCCACTTCGGCCACGGTATTTTCGTCCAGAACGGTAGCCTCCGATCAAATTCTTATGTCACTATAGACCTCGGGATTGATGATATTGGGCGGCCGTTTTCCCGCGAGCATCATTGCCATGTTTGTGCAGGCCGTGACAGCCATTCCCGTTCTCGTATCGAAGGAGGCTGATCCAAGATGCGGAAGCAGTACCACATTGTCCATACACAAAAGCCTTTCATCCACCAGCGGTTCCCTTTCGAACACATCGAGACCTGCGGCCCATATATCACCACTCTCAAGGGCTTTTACGAGATCGTTCTCGTTTACGCATGGGCCCCGTGATGTGTTTATGAATACCGCTTTTTTTTTCATCAATCCGAATTCCCTGGCGGAAATGATATGTTCCGTTTCGCGGGTCAGGGGCGTGTGGAGCGACACGAAATCACTATTACATAAAAGCTGGTCAAACGGAGTATAAACGGCACCGGTCTCCCGCTCGAGTACGGGATCAGGTTTACGATTATAATACAAAATATTCATTCGGAAACCCACGGCCCTTCTTGCCAATGCACCTCCGATCCGACCTGCTCCCACTATACCCAGCGTTTTACCATGAATATCTTGACCCAAAAGCAGCATAGGGCTCCAACCGTGGAAGCTTCCTTCCCTGAGGAATCGGTCCCCTTCCACTACTCGTCTTCCGGCAGACAGCAACAGGGCGAAGGCGATATCGGCAGTTGTCTCGGTAAGCGCGCCCGGGGCATTGGTCACGGGGATCTTCCGCGAACTTGCGAATGTCACGTCGATATTATTATATCCCGCGGCATAGGTGCTTACAAACTTGAGATCGGGTGATGATAATACATCTCTGTCAATAGGATCGGTCAGCAGGCAAACGAGACCTTCACATCCCACAATACCATCGATTATTTCCTCTTTGGTGGGAATGCTCTCGTCTTCCCTGATATGCAGCTCGTAATCTTTTTTAAGAATTTCAATTCCCTTGGAAGGGATCCGTCTGGTAAAGAATATTCTTTCCCGCATAACAACTACCCCCTCTTGCGTCATTTTAGGTTAATCTCTTCAATCAACTCGGTCATTCCAGAATAGAAATCCGCCGAGATATCGCCGTTTTTCATCAAATGCCTGAGATGGCGGGCTCGTCGACGTTTTTCCATATATCTCCGCAACAATCCCTTTTTATGTCTTTTCAGCAAGGAGGTGGCGTGGCAGCTCGATGAGACAAGTACAGGTTGTGTGATGATTTTTGTAATGACGATCATTACGACAGGAAGTGCCACCACCGATATAAAGGAGCAATAAATATAGAACCAGTTCATTCTTTTCCGATCCATGTCGATCCAAGTGTAAATCACGAGAAGGATTCCCGAGACCATGGCGGCCGAGAATGTTACATAGGGAGCAATGGTTCGATAGGTTCCCTTAAGTGTTCCATCCCCCAAGGTAATGAAGAGAAAAGCGACGGAGATATACATAAGGGCGGGTATCAATCTGAGCCAGAACTTCGAATTCACCTTTTCGAAAGTAATGAATATATCGACCACTATCACAATAGCAAGCAAGGCGATCAGACTTGATACGCATAATTTGAATATATCCTCTGAAGTCCTCGTGGTTAATTTGCCGGAGACAAGATGAAGCAACATCAGAAGCGAAATGGAGAAGATAAAACCGATAGTGATACGCTTGTAAATATCCTTTTCGATTCCTCTGGGAAAGTAAGGATACATAAAGGCCGCCAAACAACAAATCAGAGGCATTATTCCCGAAAAGATGGACGGGGTTAGAAAGGGATATGCAATTACGGAGATTATACTAATCACCACTATATAGCGAAGGGAAAGTAATTTTCTCACACTTCCGGTTTTACTTCCCATCGTAGCATGACCCTTATCTTCAATATCCATATGGAACACTCATTTTGTATTGAACGAATCGATCAATTGCTCGGATTGTATAAAAATACTTCTTTATTATTATGAATAATTCTGCCACCTACTCACTTTTCCAGCTCCCAAAATAAAGGGTCTGGGCTACCTTCCCCGGCAAGGGAGATGGCACCGCTTCGGCATCCGCCACCGCAATTCTTCGTGAAAACACATTCTTCGCATCGCACGGGTAGTTTTTTATTTATGAAAATTGCATCTGCGATGCCCGCCACAGCCTCTTCGAGGGAGACATTCAGTAAAGAGAGGCCCGAAGAAATATGATGCGGGCATATCTTCAATCTTCCAAGCTGATCAATGGTAAAATAATGGTTCCCAGCACCACATGAAGGCATGTTTATTTCCTTATAGTCTTTTTTGGGGGCTACACAGGGCAGATTGGGAATGCCCAGCGAGATAGGTATCTTGTTCTTTTTGGAAAAGCGGTTTAGACGTTTCAACAAATCCCGGTAGTCCTCAATACCAAGTAATTTCCTACCCAGATCGGATTGACCTACCTGGGGAATGTACCTTATGGCGAGCAAGTGAGAGCTGCCGGCCGCCAGGTGAAACGACAAGATATTCTCGAGGCTCTTTCGGTTCGACATTGATAATACGATTGATGTGGTGAAAGGAATATTGTATTTGTTCAATATAATTAAAGAGCTCTCGAGCTTTTTAAAGGCGCCCCGCCTTCCGGTATTTTCGTCATACCTTGCACCGAGCTGAGAAATCTGGACCTGCAGGGCTACACCGGTATCCGATATACCGGAAGCGATCTCGTCGGTCATAACTTGCCCTGATGTCAAAATAATCAGATTCTCCGTATTTGCACGCAGTTTCCGTGTGATGGTGAAAATATCTTTGCGCAGTAATGGCTCGCCGCCGGTAATTATTCCAGTTTCAAGCTCTGGTAGCTTTTCAATCAGCCGAGTCCATTGGACTGTGCTAAGTTCGTTTGATTCCAGGTCATTTTCGATCAAATTATAACAGTAAAAACAATTTAGAGGACAGCGTTTCGTGACCTCGAAAGTCATGGTCGTTATTCCAGAAGATCGGATTGTCATTTTTGCACCTTAATTGTAAAAACATACCAAACGGGTAGCTTTGACTATTAAAAATCATTTAATGACCTTGCGCATATACGGGCCAATTCGGCTGTAACCTCGGGCCTCGTAATATCCCTTCACCCCCACTCCTGACATCACCAATATCTGTTTGGACCCATTTTCCAGAGATATACATTCAGCTTTCTTTAAAAGGGCTTCCCCGAGGCGCAGATGCTGGATATGTCCCATATCCCGCTCTCCGATATCAAGAGCAGGGCCTACCACTTTTATCTCCCTTATTATTCCAGTTCGATCACCTGCCATTTCCGGCCTAAGGTCCAGCTCATCACCGGTGAGACATCTGAGTCTCAGATACCCGCAGAGTAGCCCCGAGCCATTATCGATTCCCTCGATAAAGAATTCCTTTGCTCCGCTGGCCTCGTATTCCGTTAGCTCATAAACAATGCTTTCGAGATCCACATTGATCTTTCCCGGTGCGTTATGGCCTAGCTCCCTGCATCGTATACACTTGCATTTCATATTTTTCAAAGTCATATACTCCCTGACGATCTGCCGTAAATTGGAATATATTATACCGTCTTCGATCATCTTTGCGGGAATATCCCTCTGTATCCTCTGTATCCTGGTATAGCGCGGGGTCAGCTCCTTCATTCCAGCCACCAGTTTTGTTACCGTTTCCAGGTCATAGGGAGTATAGTCACCTCTTTTCCACTTATCGTAGAGCTCGGTCCCGGCGACCACCACGACTGGATATATCTTCAGCATATCCGGCCTGAACCTCGGATCCTTGAACACCTGAGTAAACATTTCCAGATCGCTGGATTGCGTTTCACCAGGGAGCCCGGGCATCAGATGATAGCATACCTTCATTCCACGATTCTTCAATACCCTGGTTGCTTGAATGATGGCCTCCACATCGTGGCCTCGGGAGATAGAGAGAAGGGCTTGTTCATGAATACTCTGAGCGCCTAGTTCCACTCTGGTGCAGCCCTGCACAAGCATTCGGTCCGCTTGGGGCGCAAGACAATAATCCGGACGCGTCTCGATTGTGAGACCTATGCACCTGTGGGGAGCATTTTCGTTGATTTTCTGGGCGTTCTCAAGAGTCTCCGAGCCCGTGGTCTCGAATTCCTTTTCAAGTGGTGTCCCAGCTCGGTTCATACCGTCGAAACATCTCTTTATGAAATTTTCCTGGTAAATGGGGTCTCTTGCCGGGAAGGTACCGCCCATGACGATGAGATCTATCTTTGAGGTGGTATGTCCGATGGCATCGAGCTGGTTGATACGATTCACAGTTTGGAGATATGGGTCGAAATTATAATTGGCGCCTCTAAGTGCGGCAGGTTCATGGCCGGTATAGCTCTGAGGAGTGTTTTTGGACACCCCCCCCGGACAACACTTGCACGTGCCGTGGGGGCATTCGGCGGGGGAGGTCATAACGGCCACGGGAGCCACTCCGGATATTGTCCGAGTAACCTTCCGCCGGAGAAGTTTTGTTATTTTCTTTATAGTTTCGGGATTGTCGATCCTCTCTCTCGCCGCTTTGAGTATATCCGAATTGGCTAAAAGTCTTGAGATCTTGAACTTTTTGGCAGCAATTATCTTGTATCGTTGAAGATCTTCTCTCTTTTTTATGTTTCCATCGAGGAGTCTTGTGATGAACCAGTCGAAAATATCCATTGCAGGTCAATCAGGATTTATTTTATATTATTATTTTGTTCTCACTCTTCAGGTGTTGAGATACTTCGAAACCGAGCCACCATTAAAATCAGAGAAAAAAATCAATCCAGTTTCTCCATGAGTTCCCGTTTAAATTTCTTAACATCATCCTCGATGCAATCGTATACCTCGCGGATCTTTTGGAAATCCAGAAGATTGATGCCGCGAAGGGAGGTTTGAACAAGGATATCCGGTTGCGATATGTTTAATTTCTCTCTCATAAGTATATTGTACATTATATCGTACGTATAGAAAATGGATTCAAAGGTATTCGGCACTGTCCGTTTCACGTCATCCGCTGGATAATTATAAACGTCAATGGCCACCAACAAATCGCAATCGTCCCGGATGAGATCATAGGGAACCGGGTTCACCACCCCACCGTCGATATAGACATGGTCGTCTATTACATATGGTTGGAATATGCCTGGAAGCGAAATACTCGCTCGGACGGCGTCCACTACATCCCCCTTTTCGAAAACTACTTCCGTTCGATTCCAGAAATCGGTGGCAACGATTTTCAACGGTATTTCCAGATCGGCAAAATCCCGACATTTCATTCTCTTTCGCAGCCAGGTCATTATCTTCTTTCCCCGTATCGTCAAACCTTTTCTAGATAAGGAAAGGTCGATCATATTCGTGACCTTAAAAAGAGTCATAGCTGAGTACAATCCTTCTATCTCGGCGGCAGATAGACCGGAGGCATAAAGCGCGCCGATAACCGAGCCCATTGAACTCCCGGAAATAATAGAGGGTTTAATATTGAGTTCATCGAATACCTTTAAAAAAGCGATATGGGCAAGACCCTTTGCGCCTCCACTGCCAAGGGCTAAACCGATTCTTTGCATGATCATATTATGGTGCTTGGGGGTATTAACCATATCGGTGTTTTTCTTGGTTGGGAAGCGTAGGACCAAGGATCCGGTTTTCCATCGACATCTAGACTACATGTAGGAGAGGCATTTATATTCTCATTCGATATTTCATATCTTAATGATTGATGGAGAAATGGGTAATTTAAGTCATTCGAATCCTCATGAGTTTTCAATCAGTCACTATGAAAAAACAAGGTGAAATAATCATGGAAGATAAAAAAAGTAACAAACTTGCAGTCATGTGGTGTGGGATTATTCTGGTATTCTCAATTCTAACTATTTTTTCATTTATTTTACCATTTGCGTCATTTGGTGGATGCGGATGTACAAATGGAGATGTAGATGTAGAGGTTATGGCCTTCGAGGTCTGGGATGGAGTGAATAAGGACTCGGAGCAGGGATGTTTCTTCGCGATCCGCGCCGTGAAATCGGTGGATATCGATCCGACGAAATATTTCTTCTATGTTGCCGAGAATGGACTGATGCCCAAGGCCCTCGATTTCGACTTCCGGGATTACCAGAACTTAGGAGAAGATGAACTGAACCCAGTTGGTGGCGACAGAAACAAATCCTATCGGTATGACGATAAGAATTGGAAGATCGAAGGAATGAAGGTCGAGCAGACGGGTTCCAAATGGAGCGATGGTGAATATATCGGCTTCGACATGCCCACGGCCTCAATGGGTATCGACATTGTGGAAGGAAAGACCTACGAGATCATGATAAAAAGTCCGGATATAGAGATAATCTACACAGGTACCTTCGTATACCAAGAACGAGAGTTGTAACGGAGATTTGAATGAATGTACTGTTAATACTACTTATCCAAGGATCATCTACCTCTGGCGGTTTCTACGATAACTGACTAGAACCAAGGCAGTAACTACAAGCACCAACATACTCAGACCAAATCCGGGAGAATCGTCCACCGATTTCACCTCAATGTTGAATTCCATGGTGTCTTTTCCACCCTTGCCGTCTGTTACCGTGAGCATTATCGTATGCATACCGGCTTTAAAACTTCGAGAAAATGACTTAATGGTGGATATCTCCTCACCCGTTGCAATGTTCACCCAAGAATAAGTGATGTTGTCGCCATC
>JASLWR010000080.1 GCA_030740765.1 Thermoplasmatota archaeon | reverse complement strand
GGTAGAGAGATTGCTCTGTTATAAAAAATTTTAGGAATTTCGCATGTGCCTTTTAGAGTAAAAACTTAAACGCATTTCCGGTGAAGTGCATCGTCAATCCCACCAACTTCACCTTGCTGGGTTCGTATAATTAATAGGAACTGCGCCATTGGGAGAAAGCAATCAGAATCAAACCTCTTTTATTCGTAACTCATTTTATCTGCGAAAAAAGGAAATAACATTCCTAGTTACGATTTAAAACTCTGGTGTAACTCTTCGAGAGGGTTTCAAATGATAGAACAGGTAAATACTAAATACGACCCCAATTTATTCGAGCCTGAGATCCAGCAGTACTGGAAGGACAATAAAGCGTATGAATTGACGAAAGAAAAGAATCAAGACGGGCCAAACTTCTACTTCATCGACGGCCCCCCCTATACCAGCGGAGCCATTCATCTCGGTACCGCGTGGAACAAGATATTGAAGGATCTCTACATTCGTTACTGGCGTATGCAGGGTTACAATATTCGCGATCAGGCCGGCTATGACATGCACGGCCTTCCCATAGAGGTCAAGGTAGAAAAAGCTCTGAATTTCTCAAATAAACAGGATATCGAGAAACACGGTATCGATAATTTCGTTAAAACCTGCAGGGAGTTCGCCCTCAGTTCGGAAAAAGTTATGACCGAGCAGTTCAAGCAGCTCGGTGTGTGGCTGGACTGGGATAATCCCTACAGAACCCTCGAGAATTACTATATAGAATCTGCCTGGTGGACAATAAAAAGAGCCCACGACCGAAAATTAATCACGCAAGCACAGAGAGTGTTGACCTGGTGCCCAAGATGCGAAACGGCGCTGGCAGAGGCGGAGGTGGAGTACTGGGACGAGACTGACGCTTCCATATACGTGAAGTTCAAGGTAAAAAATAGAGAAGATCATTTTATTGTTATATGGACCACGACACCATGGACCCTGCCCGCTGATCTTTGCGTTGCCGTCCATCCGGACTTCTCATACGTCCTGATGGAAGTGATCAAGAACGGGGAAAAAGAATATCTCTATGTGGCTGAAGATCTGGCGGAAGAGGTTGCAAAGGAAGGCCGATATCAGGAGATGAAGATAATAGAAAAGTTCGAAGGTATTGATCTGGAGGGTCTCGAATACGAGCAGCCACTTCTGGACGAGGTGCCCTGGCACAGCGCAGCCGAACAGAAAGAATTATACTGGCTGCACAAAACGGTCCTTGCCGAATACGTCACTCTCGAAAAGACAGGTATCGTTCACACCGCGCCGGGTCACGGTCCGGACGATTTCGAAACGGGTGTCGAGTACCAGCTTCCGCCGTTCTGTCCGGTTGATGAAGCCGGGAAATTTACAAAGGACGGTGGAAAATGGGCCGGAAGGTTCACCAAGAACTGCGATAGTGAAATAATGGATCTCCTGGCCGCAAAGGGTACCCTTCTGCAATCAGGCGATATCACGCACCGGTACGGTCACTGCTGGAGATGTAAAACACCCATCACCTATCGTACCACGACCCAGTGGTTCCTGAAGGTCACAGAAATGAAGGAAAAAATGCTCGAAGAGATACTAAAAACTGATTGGTACCCGGACTGGGCAGGCAGGACCCGACAGTACAAATGGGTGGAGAATACCAGAGACTGGTGCATTTCCCGGCAGCGTTACTGGGGTATCCCCATGCCAATCTGGGCATGCGGCTGCGGCGAAAAACAGGTCGTTGGTTACCTTGATGAACTGGAGAAAGGGAAGAATTACACGAAAGATATGGACCTCCATAGGCCGTGGATCGATAAGGTCACACTCGAGTGCGGCAAATGCGGCGGTGAGATGACCCGCATTCCGGACGTTCTCGATGTATGGTTCGATTCGGCGATATGTTCCTGGGCGCAACTGAAGTATCCGCAGGAGAAGGAAGAATTCGAGAAATGGTGGCCGTGCGGGTGGATCACCGAAGCTCACGACCAGACAAGGGGCTGGTTCTATTCACAGTTGGGCGCCAGTGTCATAGCCTTCGATAAAATACCCTACGAAAAGGTGCTGATGCACGGTTTTGCCCTTGACAAGGAATACCGGAAAATGTCTAAATCGGACGGTAACGCTACAAGCCCGCATGAGATCATTGAGAAATATGGTGTGGATTCACTGCGTTTCTATCTCCTTGTGGCCAACTCGCCATGGGAAGATTTACCATTCTCGTGGGACGGAGTGAAGAACGGCAACCGCACCCTCAATATCCTCTGGAACATATATCGATTTTCCACCACGTATATGGCTCTCGACGAATTCGATCCGGAGAAATGGACCTATAGAGAATTGGAAAATGATTTCAGGGCCGAAGACAGATGGCTTTATTCAAGGCTCGAGAAGGCTAAGAGTACTTCCAAGCTTGAACTTGAAAAATTCAATGTACACAAGTCGCTGCGGGCAATTGAACATTTCATACTGGAGGACCTCTCCAGATGGTATGTCCGGCTGGTAAGGGACCGTACGTGGGTCGAAGGGGAAAGCAGGGACAAACTGGCTGCTTTCCGTGTGCTTTACGACGCTCTTCTGGAAATATCGCTACTTCTGTCCCCCTTTACACCGCACATCGCTGAAAAGATATACAAAAATCTATCAGGAAAATTCATTACGATTGCAATGGAGAATTGCGTAACTGTGGCCGACGAGCGGCGGTCCGACGAACTTGAAGTGAGGATGAAGGCCATCCGATCTATGGTGGAAGCGATTCTCAATGCCAGGCAGCAAGCTCAGGTCAATGTCAGATGGCCGTTGAGAAAGGTTGTGGCGGTATCCTCCACAACCGTTTCCAAAAAAGCTCTAGAGACATATGGCGAACTTATGAAAGAGCAGATCAATGCCATCACCATCGAGCTTGTTGAACCTGGTGAAACTTGGGAAGGCGTGAAATTGACCATTGAACCGGTTATGGCAGGACTTGGGCCCACTTTTAAAAGAGAAGCGGTAAAGGTAGCCAATCTAATTAAGGAGATGAACCCCACCGAGGCAATGAATGATCTTGAGAAAGGCCATCTGAACGTGATGCTCAATGGCGTGCAGGTGAATCTAACTAAAGAGATGGTCCAATTCGGGCAAGCTCTGCCTGAAGAGGTAATTTCGGCTGATTATTCGGACGGTGTGATCTATATCGATACAGTGATGACCCCGGAGCTTCAGGCCATGGGATTTGCGAGAGAGCTCATAAGGCGCATACAGGAAATGAGAAAGGAAATGGATCTGGCAGTGGAGGATTATATTTCCACCAGGGTACTGATAAAATTCGATGTGATCGAGGGAGAGAATGTACTGGCTCCCGAAGTGGAGAACATAAAATACAATACCCGGAGCAAGAAATTCGGATTCGGACCCATGGAAGATGATGATTTTGCGAAAGAGTGGGAGATAGCCGGGGAAAAGTTCACAATAGGGATCAAACGGCTTTAGGGATTGCATCGACATTAGCCGACCCTTTGAAAATCAGGAAATCCTATTTGAAAGAGATGATTCGATTTTTGTACCGGGAAGGCAGAGTAGATCCGATAGAAATTTGCAGAAAATGCTAGCTGCTGCCTTATTAACTTTACACCCGATTGTTAGCATTCGATTTATTACGCCATGAATTAATATCCCCTCTAGTGATATAATCGTAAAAAACGGCGGGAAAAACCGGGAAATTGAAATAAGCCTGAAGGGAATGGACTGCGCGGATTGTGTGAACAAGCTTCAATCCGCCATCACCAATCTGGACGGGATACAAAGTGTCAAGCTTAATTTCTCCTCCGGAAGGGGCAGGATCAAATTCGATTCCAGCAAGATAACGTTATTGAAACTCAAGAAAGTTGTCAGTAACCTGGGTTATGAGATGGTGGGCGAGCTTGTACGGTTCTCCCTGGACCAGATACACTGTCGGGACTGTGGAAAGGAACTTGAGCGTAACCTCGAGTCAAAGTTTGGAATAATTGACGCGTCAGTGGCCTTCGGCGCCAATATAATCAGTGTCAATTACGTCCCCGAGGATATCAAACGATCCAAAATAGAGACTTACATCAAAAAGATGGGCTACCAGATATTGAAGACCGAGGCAGATGTCAAGAGCAGTTTGCGGAAACAGAAGAGGACCGTGGCAATGCTGACGTTCTCGGGAATAGTTTTCGGACTTGCCTGGCTGATTCGCTGGCTTGGCTTCGATCAGGCTTATTACAATTTACAGTTAGATTGGTTTACTCTGGACATTACTCTATCCAATCTGTTCTTTCTAGCGTCACTTGTAGTCCCTGGCGCGAACATTGCCAGAAAAGCTATATATTCGCTGAAGGGGCGGGTTATCACCATTGATTTCCTTGTGATAATGGCCGCCATCGGCGCGATTCTTATTGGAACCTACTGGGAGGCGACTGCAGTCGTTTTTCTCACGGCATTCGGGGAACTCCTGCAGGACTTTAGCATGGAAAGGACGAGAAAGGCTTTATCGGAACTCTTAAAGGGCGCTCCAAAGACAGCTAAAGTAAGACGGAATGGAAAGATAATCGAGATCGAATTGTCCGAACTTAAGCTCGGTGATATTGCCGTAGTAAAAGCGGGGGAAAAAATACCTGCTGATGGAAAGGTGGTCAAGGGATTCGCTACCGTGAACCAGGCTCCCATAACCGGTGAAAGCGTACCTGTATGCAAAGAACCCGGCGATCAAGTTTTCGGTGGAACCCTCAGCGAGGACGGGTATCTTGAACTAAGGGTCAAAAAGACCGGTGACGACACAACCATCTCCCGTATAATTCGCCTTGTCCAAGACGCCCAGGAAGAGAAAGCCCCTGCGCAGCAGTTTATAGAGAAGTTCGCGAAAGTGTTCATCCCGGCTGTCCTCGTTCTGTCAGTCCTTGCATTTATAATTACCCGCAATGTCAAGAGTTCATTGACCCTTCTTGTTGTTGCGTGTCCCTGCGCTTTGGTGATCTCAACACCGGTGGCAGTGATATCCGGACTCGGTAATGCTGCAAAAAGGGGAATTCTTATCAAGGGCGGAATCGCCCTTGAACAGATGGGTAAAGTGAACCATGTGGTCTTCGACAAGACCGGTACATTAACATTGGGTAAGCACGGGATCTCTAAGATAACTGCATTTGGCAAGACCACAGAAAAACAGGTTCTGGAGATAGCTGCTTTGGCCGAGCAGAAGTCAGAGCACCCCATATCCAAAGCCATAATGGAGACTGCACATGCAAGGGGAATCAAAGTGGTAGAACCGGACAGTTTCAAAGTGCATAAAGGAAAAGGGGTGTACGCAAAATTCTCAAAACGACAAATTATCGTTGGCAACCGGGCTCTATTGAAGGAATATTCCGTTCCCCTCAGTAAGAAGATTGGGGATAAAGCGGTATCCATGGAGAAAAAAGCCTTAACCGTCTTTTTCATAGCGGAGAATAACATCATTCGTGGGATGATCGGAACCTCGGATATGGTTCGTCCCGAGGCAAAAAAGGTCATTGCAGAACTGAAGAACTTGGGGATCAACACCTATATGCTCTCCGGAGACAATTCAACTACCGTTTCCGTTCTAGGAAAGAAACTCGGTGTTACAAAGGAATATAGTAATCTCCTACCCGAGGACAAGGTCAACATGATAAAGCTCCTAAGAAAGAAGGGTAAAGTGGCAATGGTGGGTGACGGTATCAACGACGCTCCGGCTTTGGCCACGGCAGATATAGGTATTGCCATGGGCGGAACCGGGAGCGACCTGGCGGTGGAGGCCTCCGATATTACTCTCTTGTCAGACGATCTCGCTAAAATCATTTACGGGATAAAATTAAGTAAGAAAACACTAAGTATCATAAAACAAAATACGGGCTTCGCTCTATTGATAGTATTCGGACTTATTCTGTCGGCTTTTGTCGGATGGATAGGATTGGCGGTGGGTGTGATAGGACACGAGGCCAGCGCGCTTATAGTGATCGCCAACAGTATGCGCTTGAAAGGAAGGAAAGAGAAACAACAATCCAAAGGACAAAGTATTGACAATTGCTGCATCGGATCTGAAAATCACGAAGCAGATACGCACTCTTGTATTACAGCTTCGAATGATGAGGGAGAAAGCAGGAATATCCACCTAACTGGCAATAAGAGTGATACGTGTTCCGATGCATGCAAACCCAATAGGCTAGAGAAGCAAAACTCTCAATCATCTTCCTGCTAATGTGAGCAATATGGGGTGGACAGAATAAGAAAAAAAGAGTTTTGGGCCAGTTTGATATTCTTCAACTTAATAATTCTAATTGCCGCTATAATGACATCGTCCACGTTGGCGGTAGCCCCCTATGAGCAAGAGCTTTCACCGGATATCTCATATAACACACCACTATTTTTCAATCCGGACCATTCATTATCCCCTTCACTTAACTCGATTTCCTAGGGAAGCGTCCAATGTCCGGACTTCAGATTGATAAGCGGGGGTGGAACTGCTTCCCTTGGCACCTGGGAATCACCAGGAATTCTCACACCACTCACCTTTGGGGCGCACACCTCGATCGCATTGTACGCCAGTTGAACTGGACGGGACCTGTCCTTTGATGCAACGGTATCCGCGGGGGGAGCGCAATTTGGTTCAGGTAGTTCCAGTTCGCAGAACCTAAATAATGAGGGAAGATCCTTCACCATCTCCCTGGACATTCCCACGACTACACTTGAAACCGAGGCTACAATATTGGTTGACATAACATTTTCCGCAGGGATGAGCAGAAACGTAGACCTTATTCTTGGAGATCCTTCCCGTCTTTCGGAGATGTCAGTAAACTCCGCTTCGATACCGATTGAAACAGAGGTACATTTACACGGGGACCTCTTACACATACGGACCGCCGTCAACCACCACTGGGGAACAAATTGCGTCGTGGGCGCTACTGCCACTGTTGATGGGATTGCAGATTACGTCGATCAAACTCCAACCGATGGAACCGTTGAAGAGAACAGGATCATCTACGATTGGGAGATAGAAGGCGCAGCGAACGGAGAAAAGATTAAAATTCATAGACCGAAAATTCAAAAAGAAACACCCAAAGGGACACCCGCCACATACAGCACATAAGGACGGTAGTGCGCTTCACTTGCACGACCATCATTCACATGACCACGAGATATATTACGAGGACGATGTGACATCGGAATCGAACATTGCATGCACTCACCATCTGCACACCACCAGCCAAGCCGCCTTCGCAGGTGTGGCGTTCCACAACTTCATAGAAGGAATTGTTCTTACTATGCTCTTTTTAAATCCTGAAACCGGTGTCATAAGCTGGATCGTGCTATTGGCAATTATTCTTCACAAGGCACCCTGTACGCTGTCTATAACATCCCTGATGAAAATGGGTGGATACTCTTCAAAAACGATAAAGCGAGGCATCCTGATACTTTTGGCCATGACCCCGTTGGGAATTATTCTTACACTCCTCGCCTTCGTCGGACTGGATGAGATATATATAGGAATCGCATTGGCATTCAGCACGGGTATTTTCCTGGAGATCGGGGTATTGGACCTTATTCCGGAATCAATGAAGGAGAAAATTGGCCGGACTTATGCAATAATTGCATTCCTGGCCGGATTCGGATTGCTTTTCCTGTTCTCGTTCTTCAGTTGATCAGAGAAGTACCTGCTTGGTCCTCACATCCTTCACGGCAGCAATGGCGTTTACGAACCGCCTCAGCTCTGAATTTTCTCCTTTTAGAACCAACTGGTCAACGCATTTGTGGTCCACATGAGTATGGGAGGAACTGTGGATGGTCTCGGAGAAATCGTGTATGATGTCAAGAATGCGATGCGCCTCGGCGTCCCCATAAATGAGGGAAACCAGCAAGTGGGGCGAATCGGAACCTTGAGTGACCCAACGGTTCTGTTCTATGAAACAATGGAACGCCTCCCTCACCGCATCGGATCGGCTGGAATAACCGAGTTTGTCCACGATCGAATCGAATTCTTTTAGCTCTTTTCCGAATAGAGAAACGCTTATCACTACCATAGACAGTAGAATGTAGAACGGGTATAGTAAAGTTTGCTTTGAAGCGGATTGGATTGTTCAGCGAAGGGGGCTGATTATTCCAATGTTTTTCAGGATGACTTATGAACAATGAGGCTAATTTATAGCTACTTGATTTAAAAAATCTCAATCAATAAAATATTAAAAAATACTAAATTTGATTTAAAAGGGAAGAGTGAAAAACAAACATAATTGTTCAGATAAAATTCAATCTTCAACAGGGATGACCTTCTCTTCCTCCACCGCTTCTTCAGCCTTTTCCTCGGGTTTTGAAAGTTCAGCTTTGTTGAGTTTCTCCTTAAGCCTGTAGTTTTTCTGCAAAAATTCTTCACTAAACTGGAACATCTCCACTTGCTCAAAGATGAAAATATCGTCGATATTCTGGTTCATTACAATGTCCTGTGCGTCCGTCCGGGCATCCTCATGCTGCGAATAACAGTTTATAAGCTTACCGTCATCTGTGGTGATGATGAATTTCGAATCGTAGAGCTCTAACATTTTGCGCACCTCACAGTTAATAAAAGGTAATTAAGGGGATTGAATTTTAATCTTTTCCCCATATTTCCGGTCTATCGTATTACTCACTCGTATCTCAGGGCATCCGCAGGTTCCACCTTGGAGGCGGAGTAACTCGGGGGTATTGTGAATACTGCGGTTGAAACGAATGCTATCAACGCTACCACAAGTATCTTCGACCATGGGATGTAAAAATCATAATCGAGGACCTTGAACCCGTCATACCATATCGCATAGCCGATGATCACACCAAGGGTAACACCAATTATTATCCCCGCAAGTGAAATGAAAGCCGATTCCTGGATGAAGGACATAGTAATATGTCTCCTCTTGAAACCGATGGACCTCATGACACCGATCTCCTGTCGGCGTTCGTGTACAGCCCTCAAGGTGATTATTCCAAGACCGGCGATACCCACTATGAGGCCAAGACTCATGAAAGCCGTGAAGAGATTGAAGAACTGTTCCATGATGTTTGTGAACTGTTCAACGGCGGTCTTCAATGCCACTGCATTGATACTGAATTCCCGCTCGATCACCTTTGCGAGTTCCTCACCCTTGTCACCGTCCACGAGATCGAAGAGGAATATCCCCTTGATCGTAAGATTGAATTCCTCTTCCATAGCGTTTTCGGACATGAATATACCCGAGAATATGAACTGATCCAAAATTCCTACCACGGTTTTATTTATAGGCCGCCCGTCCGTACCGATCATTGTTATATTCTTACCTATCTTCGCATCAACTTGCGTGGCGGGATTAGGCGGGCCGTATTCATCGGCTGCCACAAAACTGCCATCCAGGATCACTAGGTTCGAATCCGCAAAGACCGCCTGCCATACTTCCCGCTCCGTTTCGTATACCGAAGAATGTATATTGAATGTCCACCGGTTTTTCGCTGAGAAATCATTTCCGAATCCGTACATACTCGATGGAACAATAATATATTCATCAGTACCGGGATCTCGCTTGGAAGTGTTCAACAATGTATATCCGGATGTAATGGAATAGACTGCGTTGAAGTCATTTAAAGAAAGGGATGGATTCTCTTCGATTCTCATTTCAATATTATCGATGGGATTGTTGGGATTTGCTATACCTACAATATCGAGCCCTCCCATCTGCTCCTGGGTTGTTTTCTCTATGTTGTAACTCATGATACCGATGATCATGTACATCACGGTGATAGTAAAGATGATGAGTGCGAACATGTAGATGGTCATGCCCGTGCGGAACTTGTTCTTCATAGGGTAAGACGTGGCCGTTTTTAGAGAAGCGGTAGGTCTGTTCGTCAAGCCCCATAGTTTAACTATTACGCCCAGTATCTGGCTGGAATTGTAGACAAAAAGAACAACACCGGAAGAAACGAGGAATATCCCTGACAGGACGAAAAATTCCATACCTCCGATATCATCCACAATGTCTGGGAAGGGGAAAATTGAGCCGGGAATGCTCCAGAATATCAGAAGAATTCCGGAGGCGATAGTGATGCCCCAGCGGTCTCCCAGATATCTCCGTATGATGAAACCGATACCTAGAACAACGAATGAAATACCCACGTATATGGAGGCAAGCTGGTAGGAATTCAAAACGAAGATCGCAAGTACGCCAAGTCCCACACCAACAACAAGGGTCGCGATTCCAAATATCAGCATTCGAGTGCTCTTCTTTGGGATTTTCGGTTCCGGTATATTCCTAATCGCTCTTACTATATTGAGTTTGGACACCCTTTTGGAGGCAAATGAAACGGTAATGAGGGTTATGAGCATCCCGAAGGTGAACGCCTGTATGATACTCAGTGAAGTAAAATTAAAATTATCGAGAATGCTGAAAGTGACGTGCTCACCAAAACTTGAGAAGATTGACTCGGTGAATAAAATAACCAGATAGGCCACCAGGATTCCCATTGCAGCCCCGATCACAGCCGAGATGAAGGCGTATATGCTACCCTCGTACAGAAAGCTTCTTCCAAGGTGAAGCCGTTTCATGCCCACGGCTCTCGATATTCCCATTTCGCCTTTTCTTTCCTCGGCAAGCATCACGAAAATATTGATGATAAGGATGACACCAGCGATGATAGAAAATGAACCGAAGACCAGGAACATGTCTGAGAACTGAGACATGCCTTCCCTTCCTTCGGAAACCTCCTTAGCCTTATTCCGGGTCACTTCGAGATTATCATATCCCCCCCCTTCCACAAATAATTTTTCCAGTTCCTTGACAACTCCCTCGCAGTGTTCTTCACCACCTACAACGTCGCCCTCGTTCGTTACCTTTATGATGTTGATACCGGATACGTTCAGATAATATTGTGCTCTTTCAAGAGGCATATAGATGCCCCGGCCCATGGCCCAGCCAGTCCTTCCCTCGGTATCCACAATGGCACTGATGTTCAGAAAGTGCTTGCCGGTGGGTGTAATTATGGAAAGACCATGTCCGGCCTCTGCCTCCAGGGCTTTTGCGGAATCCGTGTCCATATAGACCTCGTCTTCCGCCAAATCGAAGGGCATTTCTTTGCCGTCATTGTAAAAGGCTCCGAAGGCTTTCGAGCTGACATTGTAACCTACAAGGCGGTAATTGGGCTCGTTCTGACTGGTTTTCTCGTTCTTGATCGAAACCGTTTCTTCCACCTCTCCGGTGACCCCTTCAACGTTCGGGATTTCGAGAATGACTCTACTCAGATTGATATAACTCTCTTCAGAAAGATAGGTCATGGACCCGTCCGCCTCTCGCCCGTTTACCACTTCATCCACTTCATCGAACACCTTGTAATTGAGGCTCACTATCATCTTTTCCATAGTGTCCCCGACGATGAGTGAACTGGCGATGATTATGGTACCGATCATCAGCCCCAGTATCACTATTACTGAATAGCCTTTCCGCCGTGATATGTTCCTGGTCCCTACCTTGAACAGCACAATATTCTTTAGAACAGAAATCGTGATCGCTCCAATGGAGATAAATATAATAATCCAATAAAATAGCAAGCCCGGTTTCATGGACATGGCCACAGAAAAGGCAACCAGCAAAAGTATTACAACAACCGGGGTGACCAGATCGAATTTTTTAATAATACTCATAACCCCACCCTAATCCGTGCTGTCGTCACCATTGCTGTAATCCTTAACGATCTTCCCGTCCTCCATCCTTATCTGCCTTCCGGCCCTTGCAGCCACTCCCGGGTCATGGGTCACTATGACGAAGGTTTGTTTGTTCTCTTTGTTCAGACGGCACATCAGATCCATTATACCGTTTGAAGTTTTCTTGTCCAGATCGCCGGTAGGTTCGTCGGCCCATACGATTGCAGGATTATTAACGAGAGCCCGTGCGATAGTGACCCTCTGCCTCTCACCACCGGAAAGTTCCGCAGGAACGTGAGGTGCCCAATCCTTTAGACCGACGAGGTCCAGGGCCTTTAGGGCCTTTTCCCTGGCCACTTTCGGCCTGACGCCGGAAACAAGTAGCGGCAGCTCAACATTCTCGAGAGCAGAGAGTACTGGTAGTAAATTATAGAATTGAAATACAAAGCCCATTCTCATTGCCCGGTGCTCCGTCTTCTTGTTGTCCGAAAGATCATTTATTTTCATGTTTTCTACGTAAACCTCTCCCTCGGTAACGCTGTCAAGCCCGGACAGACAGTTAAGTAGAGTGGTCTTGCCGCAGCCGGAGGGGCCCATGACGGCCACCATCCCACCCTTTCCGATGGACAGATCGAGCCCTCGAAGGGCATGTACTTTCACTTTTCCTGTATCGTACGTTTTATGCAGATTAGTGCAGCTGATTATGGCCATCATATTCGCCTCTGTTCATTACTTTCTTGAGTATATGTCGATGGGATTTTCAGATTTGCCCGCCTTCATCGCCCCGTCCCCGGTAATGTGGACTTTATAGTAGTGTAAAGTCTACTATACTATAAATAACTTTTCAAAATTTTTCCGACTAAAACGAGCATCTCGATTATAGGGTTTTTGATTTATTTTCAAATTTCACTGTTAAAGAATCACTCCTCTGGCTCATCTCTTTCACAGCGCAGTCGGGGGTCTGAAAAAAGGTCTTTCAACGTCGTATTCCAATTATTAAATCTATAACCGAGATCGTCGATATATATGAAAGCGATGGGTTTTTCCATTTCCAGTTCATCGTAGACGAGCCCGTGAGAGGAAAGCCATTTCTCGGTGGCCACGCGTTCCAGAGAGGTTCTGGCAGTGTAGAGTACGACTTTATAACCTCGATCCCGCAGTTCCTTTAGCGCTTCCACAGCCCCTTCCTTCATGGGGCAGCTTTCCCGGTCCAACCGTTTGTAGTCCCGGGGATAACCTGAGTAGTCGCATCCAACTGTGCAATTACGAGTATCAACAAGAACTCCGTCAATGTCAACGCAAATTGTAGAAAAGAACCAGTCGCGCTCCATGAATTTTCCTCTAGGTATTAATTAGTACGGCGCACCTCATAACACAGGTTGATTATCCTTTTTTTGATAAAAATCTATGGAATCGGTGCATTTCAGATCAACTACCATTAAGTGTGAAATCGACAAAACTCGGTGAAATCAAACGTATAAAAACTTATATAAGAACAGTACGATACGACATTCATGAGAAGACGGGCATACCCATACGGCAGATATCTGATAGAGGGAAAGAAGATCGACGAGGTGGGACCGAAACTGAGGGATTTCGTGAAAGAACTTGGTTTTCCTATTACGAAATTCGATGTCAAGAACGAGGGGAAGGGCACACTAATCGTGGCGGTCAATAAAAAGATAATGGAACTTCTAAAGCAGAAAAGGCCACCTGGACGTATCCAGATGATATTAAGCGGGTATCCAATCGATATGCCCTCGTTCCGGGAAATGGATTTCGAGTCACAGCGGGTGGGGATCGAGTTATATTTATGGCCGCTGAAGCAGGGAATACTACTGGAGTTATTCGTTCTACCGTATATGGAGTTGTTGAACCGACCGGAGATTTACGGTGTTACCGAATCCGAAGAAGAAGAACTTACCGACTGGTACCTCTGCGAGTGCACCTGGGATGAGATAGTTCCAAAGATCGAAGCTGAGTTCAAGCTTAAATCAGTCCATATGCGGGCCTAAAATTCTATGAAGAGATTAATCGTATAAAATATATTTTTAGATAAGCTATTTAAGTATAAAATTCTATCACAATCTAGAAGAAGGTTTTTTCACAAGGAGAGCAGAACTATGCAATATCAGTTACCGCCAGTCAATTTAGATGCAGAAAGGTCTTTTCCGAATAAATACCGGAAAGGAAGAAAGGTCTTATTCATATTAATATTAATTTTCTTTTTAGCAGCAATATCGTTGATATTTGCTGGTGGAGTTAATTTAGCAAATAGTTACTATTATAGTTGGGCGGGTGGTCGATATTATGGTATCGAGGCTGCCGGAGTATGTATTTTAATCGGTGGGTGCTTCCTATTTCTAAATTTCATTTTGATAATAATCTATTCTAATCTTACTAGGAAATGCAACATTGAAAAGGTAAAATATATCGAGAACCTTTATGAAAAGATTATCCGACAAGAACGTTTTATAAGTGAGGTAGTGGACCTTCAGGATTTGATCATCCGGTTAAAAAACAAGGGGATCGACACGAGAGAAATGGAACATCTGGTATATGAGGCAAAAGGTGCCTTAAAGCAGGGATAACATGGCCGATTACGAACATGCATTTGAGTTGTTAAAAAAAGCGAGAGAGATAGGAGGTACTTTCAAGAGTGATTTCCAGTTATCAGAGCCTCATATACCAAGACCTCCACGCACAATTCCAATCACAACTCACCAAAATAAGCGAAATAAATTAACATTGGATAATGACATCCAGCTAAAACCCTCCAGATCATATATAGGAAAACTCACATTCCTCCAAACAACTGAACTTAAATCAACCCTTAATGATTCCATCCCAAACTACTCTATCACCCACAAACTTGGTTCCGGCGGTTTTGCTACTGTTTATAGAGCAGAAAATAACTCAGGAAAAACCGTTGCATTAAAACTTCCAAAATTTCTCGATGGAACCCTTGATGTTTCGATTTTCGATAAATTTCAGTCCGAAGCTGATATGTGGACGAAACTCAGTCATGAAAATATCGTCATGTTACATGAGAACGGCTTGGATCCTATCCCGTATATTGCCATGGAACTGATGGAAGGTGGCAACCTCAAGCAAGTCATCGACAAGCATTGCCTTTCCTTGGGTGAAGCGCTTGATATTATTCTCCAGATTCTCGACGGTCTATCTTACGCTCACCGGATGGGCATCGTTCATCGGGATATTAAACCCGAGAATATCTTGTTTTCAAAAGATGGAAAGGCAAAGCTCACCGATTGGGGTATCGGGAAGTTTATGTCTTCCTCCTCTGTAACCCAGACTGTAGGAACGAAAGGCACTATCGCGTATTCCGCCCCGGAACAACTGGACAAAAGAAAATACGGCAAACCGGACTGGCAAACCGATATTTTTCAGGCTGGGATCGTTTTTTACGAGATGCTCACCAATGAAAATCCCTTTCACGATGAGGAAATGGTTGGTGTGATGAATAATATTCTTTCGTATGAACCGGAAGCACCGAGTACAATCAACCCGAGCATTCCATCCGAATTGGACTTGATCGTTATGAAAGCGCTTGAAAAGCTAAAAGAAAATAGGTGGCGGAGTGCGGATGTTATGTTTTATGAACTGAAAAAAATGGTCGAATAAATACATCCGCAAGAATCCTCTTCGGAACTCGTGACCGCGTACGTTCACTGTTTCCTCGGATTCAGCGGTATCGGTCCCTTCGGGCTCACGTTTCACTACGCAGACCCTTACGGCTCTGCTGAGCCCTCGATTTCCTACAGA
>JASLWR010000007.1 GCA_030740765.1 Thermoplasmatota archaeon | reverse complement strand
TTGAAACCACATTTCTCTTCTTTTTTTGGGCTGCTTTTTCCAAAAAAGTAGTTTTGGGCCGCTTTTTGGGGGAGATTTGGGGTGGGAGGGTCTAAAAAGTGGTTTTTAATTGATCTAGTTGATATCTTTAGTACCGGATCAAAAGGTCTGGACAATTCGGATTAAATTAATATATATAAAATTCAATTCAAGCATCATGATCATCGATCTCACAATGCCGATAGACGAAAAGACTCCCACTTTTCCTGGGGAAGCGCCACACATAATAGAACAGATCGCAACCATCGAAAATGAGGGTTGGAACTTGAAACGTATTTCTATTACTTCCCACTTTTCGACACATATCGACGTACCTGTTCATATGATCGAAGGAGGCAGATCCCTTTCTGATTATCCCCTGAGGAAATTTATCGGCGAGGCCATAGTTCTCGATGTCACAGGGCAAAACGAAATACAGGTGGATCTATCCGAGGTTCAAAAAGGTGATATAGTTTTTTTTCTCACGGGGCACAGTAGTAAGGTGTACGAAAAAGATTATTTCGAGAACAACCCGGTTATAACTGAGCGGACCGCAAGGGATTTGATAGAAAAGGAGATAAATATCGTCGGTCTCGATTCCTTCACTCCCGATAACGAACCGTATCTTATCCACAAGATGTTCTTGCGAGCGGACATCCTAATCGTCGAGAATCTTGTTAATCTCGAAAAGCTGGCGGGGAAGAGATTCCGGTGCTTTATCCTGCCTTTGAATATAAAAGATGGGGACGGCGCGCCTTGCAGAGTTGCGGGGATCGTGGATGACTCCTAAATATCCGAACAATCCGACAACATCACCACGAAAAATGTTTTTCACCAAAAGATATATATGGTTTGCATGATAATATCATACTTAGTGGTATGAATGTTGGAGCTAAAGGCTAAAATAGGAACACGAGGCCAGGTAGTTATTCCCAAACCAATTCGGGAATTATTTCAAATCCATGCGGGCGAAGATGTATTTTTCAGAGTATCGAATGGTGATATATTGGTGCGAAAGGGACCCGGTATGAAAATATTGAACCGTTTGTTAGATCGGATCGAGAAAAAGACACCCGAACCAAAAGAAATTGATTGGGATATGGAGTATTATTCCCAATTTGAAGATTAGTTTTTAGAAATCTCCGCAATACTATTTTATCAATGGAAGTGTGAATATGAAATATCTTGATAGCAATGTTTTCCTGTATCCGATACTGTATGAAGGAAAAAAAACAGACAATGCCCAGGCTATATTAATGGAAATGGTAGAAGGAGATATTCATTGCATTACAGCTTCACTTACACTTGATGAAGTAATCTGGATCGTTTCAAAAAAAATATCTCGGAAGAAAGCATTGGAGATCGGAAAAGATATATTGGAATTACCCAATTTGAAAATATTGGATGTTACAGCGAAGGACATTCTCGTCTCCATTGATCTTATGGAACGATATGCTCATTTAAAGCCGCGTGACGCTATTCACAGCGCAGTTTGTATGAATGCTGGAGTCTTTACAATGGTTTCTGACGATAATGATTTTGATGGTATTGAAGAGATTAACAGGGAAGCATTGGGTTAAAAAAACATTTTCAAAGCTTCGATAAACTATGATTCAAGTTGTTTTTTATTTAATAAAAATTCACCGATTGTGAATGGATAAAAAATGAGATATTACTTATTACATTAAGATAATTTAAGATATACTTGGACTTTTCTTCTGTACAAAAAGGTCAGTTCGGTCTTTTTTTTAAGCGTATAATCAATACAAATGTGGTTAACACAAGTGCTAAAGAACCAAAAATACATATAATTATCAGATAGGAATAATTATCATCCTCATAAGATTTATTTCCCTCTTCTTCAGCGGTTAGATTATTTGTATCTGTTGGCTCCCAATAATGATTCAGTATTAAAATTGTGCCTTTTATTTCTTCGATACTCTCATATTGACCAGGTCCCAAATTGTAACTTCCCCATAAAGTCCATGTTATTTGTGAGTTATTAGAAGGAAATCCATCATGCCATAATGTCAGATTAAAATTCTCTTGGTGGTTCTCATTACCTAAAAATACAAATATTGACTTAGAAATGGTTGGAGTAATCTGATCTTCTTTAGAATATGCTTGAAAATATAACTCTACTTCGCATTCCGCAAGTAGGCTAGTAATATTACAATATACAATCCCCTCACCAGAAATTAAAATGTTTTCAGATTCCCATGTAAATTCCGTTGGTAGAACCGCGATTACATCTACATTAGCACGTTGATTTCTATTCAAGAAATATCTAGAAGGATTGTTTATTTTTTGTAATGAGATATTTCCTTCAAAATCATGAAATATTACATATTCGAAAGGATTACATATGATTATACTTAATATGAGTATAACAATAAGAGAGCTCATCATAACTTTTCTGGGCATGATGTAATTCCTCATTTTATCATAAGTACTCACTAATGAATACACAACATAATCTAACAACCTGAAGTGATATAAATATGTCGGTTTAACTCATTTCTCTCTTTTAGAAATCTTCAGAATCATTGATGAGCAGGTAATCTATTAGATATAAGGCTTAAGATATTAAGTCCAAGTATCGTCTTATAATATGAAAATGTAACCATCCACAAAACTGCGCTTGGTGTGTGGCTATCACCCCACTCCAATGCTCGGGGCTAACGCCCTCGCCAAACACGCATGTTTTCGGTTCCTCACGATATTTTCATTCGTGCTCCACCTAAATTCCTCACTACGCTCGGAACTTCGCGAACACGCTGGACGTTAGGTTTGAATTTTGAGAACTCGCAAGAAGTTATAAGTAAAATTCATAATAAAAAATATTAGGCCGTTTTTCTTCCTCGACTTACTCCCCCTATCGAATAAGAGGGCCTCTTCTGTCTGACTTAAATCCAAAAAACCCAACAAATATCATCTTTTTATCAATCATTCTTACCCCGCTTCTTCAGCCATAAATATCCGAACAATCCTAAAATAAACAAGATCACAATAAATACTACAACATATAAATCCCACCGATTTCCACTCACTTTTTCATTCTCATCCTCCTGGATAGCCTCTTCATCACCGATCATCTCCAAAGTCAATGCGGAAGTATCCCCCGCTTTGATGACGATTTCACCCATAATGAATTTCAGGTACCCCGTCCTCTCCGCTGTAATGGTTATGCTTCCAGGGGACAACCTTTCGAAGAAGACCAATCCCTGCACGTTTGTCCACCCCTGTGAAGAATGAATACCCTCTCGATAGATGTTTATCTCAGCGTAAGGTACAGGTCTGTCATCCGTATCTACGACCTGACAGATGATATTGGCCTTCTCAGGAAAGTGAGAAAGTACGAAATTTATTATTTTTTTAGAATTAGCTTCCAGTTCCACATATTTGATATTCTCGCTGTAATTCTCATGACTCACGTAAAAAATGTACGAACCAGGGATTATTTCGGCAGTATAATGACCCCGCTCTTCGCAAATTATTTCCGTGAAATCGCCAGAAGTGAGGTTCTTAATCCGGATCCATGAGCCACCGAGGGCTTTCCCGCTGGTGTCCACCACATTACCGGATATTGTGCTGTTCCCCGTGCTGGTTTCATTATTTATATTCCTTTCATATCTCACCATAAAAATATCCAATCTTATTTCTATTCCTGCCTCTATTTGTATACCCGTGAACTCATTGTTATGATAGTTTTCCATGCTTGCCGTTACGACATATATTCCAGCCGGGAGATCAAAACGATAATTGCCGAAGTTTCCGGTGACATTGGTGAATTCCTGAGCGGAAGAAATGTGCATTACACTTATACTTACATCAGGTATTGGTCCTTCAACCCCACTAACATTTCCAGATAAAATTCCCATATGACGGGAAACCGGTGCGATTCTGAATCTTAAGAATCTTTCCACACCGGCTTCCAGTTGTATTTTCTTATCCGTTTTCGGGTAATATCCTTCCTTTTCAGCAGTAATATCGTATATTCCGGTGGATAGAGCGAAATGAAACATACCTACTGTGTCAGTATTACTCGTAACGATAAGCTCGCCTTTCCACAATATCTTGATTAGAACGTTTTCCATAGGAATATCATGAATATCAGTCACCTTTCCATTGATCCGACCAAGCGGTCTTGGATTATTTTTTTTTCAAACCGATAAAATCAACCGAGCAATCATCTGTGTCAGTGCCGTTCACTTTCCGGATAATGCTGGCTGCCGATCCGGACGAATCCAAAAAATCCCCATAGTTGTGTTCCGACCCGCTTCATCCGTATTACCCCATTCCACTCGCTCCATAACGATCCATTTATCTCCACCTGCAACAAACGTCGAATCAGAATGCCACGCCAGTTTCAGCTCACCCTCATCACCTACCAATTCCTTATCGTTAAGTTCCACGTAAGTGCAGCCTTCAGCCACCGCATAACCTTCAAGGGGCTGTTGCCATCCGGACGAATCCTCGAGTCTCCAGTTCTCAAGGTCCACCAATAGATGCGAGGGATTGAAGATATACAGAAAATCGTTATTCTCGTCAGTGGGTGAGAAAATTATCTCGTTTATCTTGAGAGCTTCCGGTTGTTCCCCGGAATAGAAATTGAGATCGGGTGTATCCGCCAATCCCGCCTGAGAAGAAAAAATATCTGTTTCCATCGCGATATAGCTGCAGTTTTCTTTCTCCAGTAAGTAGAAAATCTCGTCGCCGGACTCTCCTCCGTTCTTGCATATATCATTGTCGGTATCCTGCCCCGGACAAATTATGTTGAATGATCCGTCCCCGTGATAAGTTCGGTTTTTCACATAAGCAGTGCCGTCGATAAAAGCACGGATATTATAATCGTCGTGGAGAGTAATACCGTCGAGATTTGCTGTTCCCCACCGAGTAAAGGGTTGAGTGGGGGCAGCGATAGAATCCATGGGGACTCGAATGAAAAGAACCTGCAGAAGAATGAAAATTATTGCAGTATAGGCAATTTTCTTCACTACATTCGCCCTCCACCATTTTCTATCTCAAGGACGCAATCATCAGAAACACGTAACCAGTAAGCCTCACCCGGCATCATCATATCGTCCCCGGTCATCTCTTCAAGGTTTTCCGGATTACCACCCCCGAAAAACTGCAATTTTTCCCAATTTATCCCAGCCAAAACTTCGTCAACCGGTCTTGGCGAGAGAGACGGATAACCGACAATATTCCAACCCCGTTTGAATCTCACCTGACTTAATACCGGGGTTGAACCTTCAAGATAAAGCGTTACCTCGCTGTCATCGGGGATATGTATCCAGAAACCCATTGTGTCATTAATTCTGATATCATCGTTAAAGTGGGGTTCCCGATAAGTATAGTTAAGCTGCCAGGGATTTTCCAGGTCCCATGGGTCGTAGCTCTGAACTATGTCATATTTACCGTCTATTTTCGTAAGCATGTCCTTCAATCCCTCTTCCTCCCGAATAAACGGAATGGAAATGAGGTTCCAACCATAATAGAGCGGCAGCTCATACGTGGCGATAAAATGAATAATCTTAGCCGAATAGGCGTCAAAGCTGATGTTGAGGCCCTGATCCAAAAGTTCTTGACCTGTAATTATCCCAAGTTCCTCGTTCTCCAGCACATCAAATAACCTGTATCTAACATTAGATAACAATCCCAACCGTGACAGGTTCTGCATTTGGATCTTAACATTTTGTGTCTCGTCTTTGTTATTCACCGCAAATATAAAAAGCTCGTTCTCACTGGTCCTTGGTTTCCGGGCCCAGACTTCAGCAAAAGGTGTATCGGCGTATATGTTTCTTTCCACACCGCAATTTGCCAGTATCAACTGCATTAACCTTGATTTGGATGATATATCCTCCTCATCCATCTCGTAATACTTGTCGTTGTTGTAATTGGCCGACAGGTACGATCCCAGAAAGTACGCATTTCCCTTGCCGGATTTCTTGTAGTACCCCACTACGTTATCCGAACGGTCAGTAACAAAAGAAATGCAATCAGGTTGCCCAGAAATATCCCACGAGGTTTGATAATCATAAGCCCAAACCTTCCCGCTCTGCCCGTAAATATTGAAATCCAAATAATCACCGAAGGGAGGATACCACCAGTCCCAATGTTCGATGAATTCCGCCGGGAACAGCTCGTTAACCATTGCGGCATTGTCCGGATTATCCTTCCAGGCAAGATCCTTTTCTCCCGGCCATAGAAAATTTACTAGATTTCCGCCTTCATTCACGTAATCACGTAGCTTCAGAGCGTCTTCCGAGCCGAGATATCCGGGATTCATAAAGAAGATAGCATTGTATTTCGAGAGATTTTTCACCTCCACTTCATGAAGGTCGATCACATCTGGATTGTACCCTGCGCTCATCAGACAACCGAACAAACCCGCGCTTTCATATGCATAGAAATAATCCATGTCTTCTGAAACCCCGTTCTGGGGATTCATATAGGGCCAGTAAGAAGCTACTGCAATGGAGTTTTCAACGTCTTCTGAGGCCATCAAAGAATTTCCGTAGGGTTCGATGAGATTTTTTCCGAATTTCTCAAGTACGTCATATCGTTCTCTCGTGTAACCCACAGTATCAATTGGGGCCTGGAAATCGTAAACGGAATTATCCATGTTGAATCCCCCCCTCATTACGTACATTCCGATGCCATCCAAACCGTGCCCTATCAATTTTGCAAGAAGAATTTCGGTTTCCTTTGCGGATATATCGGGAGGTTTGATCCACCAGCCACCCTGGATCTCAGGGCCCATGGAATATCCTCCGGTCCCTCGTACCTTTTCGGCCGAATATTCGAATAACTTTGTAAAAAAACCAGCCGAATATGGAATATCCATCAGGTGGCCGTTGGTGGGCCACATCTTTGCATATATGTCCAGCGTTGATAGTCCCGGAATATTCTTCTTGAATCCGTCCCACATCAGTATGTTTCTCGTGGGGATATCGGAAATACCGTCATTGGTCATGAAGAGAATATCATTTTTTTGTATACCCAGCTCTTCCCAGATGTTCCTCAGAATAAGCAGATACTCGATGATGTAGCACTGGGATGAATCGAACCAGTCCCATGATATTGGGTTATCCATTATTTTTTCTGGAGGGGTGGGGGGAGGCTCGATATCTATAAAGGATCTGTAATCCGAGCCGTAATCAGCGTTAAGAACCTGAATATTACCGTATTTCCGCTCCAGGTAATTTCTATAGTAGACGATCATGGACCCGGAATAGTCCACCGTGTAATGGTCCACCCAGAGGAAATTTGGTTCGTTGTCTAGCTGAACCATCACTATGCAGGTTTGATCATGGATGTATTTTCTGAGAATAGGTGTGATACGGGCGAACCATTTTTTTGTGTAATTGAGAAAGGTCGGATGCAGATAGGTAGGTTGGTCGTGGGAACTTCCATCAGATTTGATCTGCATGGTTTCCGGAAAACTATCTTTGAACCATTGTGGGACCGCTCCAAAGCTGTTGGGCCCGTTGGGCCATTCCGCTATTATATACGGCCCCGGACGCACCATTACATGAAAATCTCTTTCATAACATAGATCAAGAAGATGATCAATGTCCCGCGACCCGGAAAAATCGAAATTACCTTCGGACAGTTCGTGATAATCCCACGGTATATAGAAACTGACGAAATTCATTCCTGCATCGACCATCAGGTCGAGAGTTTCTTCCCACATTTTCCATGTCCGATCCGCATCATGGTTCTCGTCCCGGATACGGAAATACTGAAGCTCACCGCCATAAAGATAGGTCTCCTTTCCGTTGATAAGGAGATTTCCGTCAATTATCCGGACCGTATCGTTAACGGGAGTGGGGAAGTTGGTGGTGAAAGGGGGGGTTAGATACACGGGCGTACGTGGATAAATGTTCAACTCGGAAGTATTTGCAGATGTCCGAACCTCCGTGCTTGTATTTCCCGAATATATCAAGGGGAGCGGGAATGCCCCTGTGATTAAGATGCAACAAATGACGACATGCCATCGTTTACTACGAATAAAAATCATCGACTGCCAAAAGAGGATTGGTGAGATATAACTTTTTCTATTCGGATCGGATGTTGATTTTCCATTCGCGGCGCCCCGGGTAGGTCTAGCTGGCGTTTGTTCGTTATTTTTGTTTTTAAATAAACTTTGCCAGGCTGCTTTTCATTATCGTCGCTTTGGGTATCTTGGAATCTCGCGATGAGATCTCCTATCTGATTTTTAAACAGCATACCAAAGCAGAGTACTATCAATGCGATGTTCAGAACCAGAACGTATTTGCTCGTTATATCGAATCTTATGTTTTCCCATACTGCGAAAAGGTTTATCAGCAGCGAAATGACCCAGATCGGACGTACATTCACACCAAATTTTACCTGATCGGAAGATAGATACCAGCCGTCCCCCATTTTCTCGAAACGCCTGTCGCTCTTCAACAAACGACCCATCCCGGTTGCGGACATGCAACCCTTGCGCCTTGCGAACTCATCGCATATCATATGGATGCTTGCGGGCTGACCACGATCGGTCAAAAATTGATATACGGCATTTTTCAATCGGCTCTTACGCATTTGATAACCTGATCACTATTTCTCATTCGCTTCTATTATTTAATAATTGTTTAGATGTGTTCGAATGAAAATAATTCATTTGACTGGTTTTTGCTCAATTTCACAAAATTTGTGACATTTGCTAATGAGAACCGTAAATAAGTAAGTAAGCGATGTATATATAATTTCACCTTCTTCAAGTACAATCCCCGGGAAATGAATGGCAAATCCTTATTAATCCAGGGTCTCTATCATGAACCATGGGCTCGGTGGCACTTTTTTTCTTATCTCTATTCGTTCTGGGGCTTTCAAGGGGAGCCGTCATTTGCACAACCGTTTGCGGACCCGGCCTGATATCATACATAGTAATCAACAAGAAAACTCCTCGTGACGCTCTACGACTTACGTTCTTCTTTAGTATTCCCCGATTACTGCTCCTTGCGCTTCTGGGCGGGGTAGTGGGATTTTTGACGTACAAGATATCTTCCATAACAGGCCTAACGGAACTCTCAACTAACTTGCATAGTGCAGTATATCTCATATTCGGGGTCATACTTATTTTAATTGGTTTTTATCTCCTTGCCAAATCCATAGACGAGAGAAGCGATTTCAAGGAAGGGGTTCTAAGTCCCACGAAAAAACGACAAAAGCCATGCAGGAGCTACAATAAGATCAAACGGAAAAACATCTTATCCCGCATATTGGATGGCAATTATACAACATCGCTCTGGAAGGAGAATGGTGCAATGATGATACTGGGGTTCACTCTGGGCATCGGATGTCTGGGTGAGATCACTCTCGTGGAGGGTACCCTTCTTACGACCGGAGCCGTATTTATGGATTCAGCACTATTTGGAACTATTCTCAACGGTTTTCTGGGAATGCTGATATTCTCTCTTGGTCTGACGGTCCCGCTCGTAATAGTCGCCATGGGGGCCAGCTACTTGTCGTCAAGGATCGATACTCATAAAGGACTGAACATATTCAAGACAGTGGTATCAATAATAATAATGGTCACCGGTACGTTCATAATAATATTCAACTCGGGTATAATATGATCCTTACCGCTGAAATTATCTTGTTACGATAGGTGATTTTTTTAACCAGTCCAGATCACTTATGTAGAGCTGTCGGATATCATCGAGCCCGAATTTGAGCATTGCCAGCCTTTCCAATCCTAGGCCCCATGCAAGGACGGGTTCGTCCACGTCGAAAGGCGCAACAACTTCCGGCCTGAATATCCCGCTCCCACCAAGTTCGAGCCATTCCCCTTTGAACTTCACCTCAACTTCCATGGAAGGTTCGGTATATGGGAAATATGCAGGTCTCATGCGAATCTCCGAAAATCCCATCCGCCGGTAGAACTCTTTCAGGATTCCCAGTAACATCCTGAAGGAAGAACCTTCTTCAACAACGATACCTTCAACCTGGTAAAACTCCGGCAAATGCGTCCTGTCGATGGATTCCTTTCTAAAGACCGGTTCTATTGAAAATACCTTGATGGGTGTTTTGTTGTGCTTTGAGAGGTACCTTATCGTATTCACAGTGGTATGTGTACGAAGAAGCGGTTTCCTTGCCATATCCATTGACCACTGGCCACCCCAACCATCCGAACCTGTGGTGCCGCCATTTTCCTGTATACCCTTCACAGCTGTTATCAGTTCATCACCGGGCATTTCAGTCTTCGAAGGTTGTTTGAGATAGAAGGTGTCCTGCATGTCCCGGGCGGGATGGTCCTGGGGTATAAAGAGTGCGTCCATGTTCCAGAAAGCAGGCTCGACATAATTACCCCAAATCTCGTTGAAACCCATGTCAAGGAATATCTTTCTTATCTGTCTAATTAGCCGTCCAAGTGGGTTCTCTCTTCCGCCGTAGACCGTAGGTGCGAAGGAACCGATATCGTATGGTCGAAGCTCCACCTGTCCCCATTCACCGCTTTGCAGCAGTTCAGGAGTGAGCTGTCCCACTTGTTTTTTCAGTACCAAACCCTCACGGACGATCTCCCGCCCTTTATCAGTCAATGAAATGAATCTTCGGATCTTTTCCTTCTTAACTATCACGTCTTTTCTACGAGAGAGCAATGAGAGGGCATTTGCATCCACATCATCAACATTGATCTCGCCTTTCTCAAATAGACGTTTAATCAACAGTTCGTCCCCGCCCTTTTTACCGAGTGAATTCCTACCCTTTTCGCTGAGCTGGAGGTAAGTTTCCTTCCCATCTTTCGAAATAACTACCCAGCCTTTTCGTCTCATCCACCCTATTGCAATTGACGGCATACCCTTGGGTAATCCGGATTTGCTGTTGAAATCCGCCATGGATACCGGTACCCTGCACTTCTTTAAAAATTTTATACCGGTCCTTTCGGGAAGATCTTTTCCGCCCGAGCTCTTGCGTGATAAAGTTACCGTCTCCTCTATCTTTTCCTCCATCTCCACCATCCCCTTCATCTGGAGCCAGGACGATGCATTCATCACCTCCACGATACGGGTGAACTTTCCCTCGTCCACGATCCTTTCCGGTGTCGCCTTACCAAGGGTAGATAGGGCCAACATTACCTTCTTTTCGTTATAGCTCAGTTTCTCCTTTTCGCCGGTCATAGTATCACGTAAGCGTCCAATTGATGAATCTCGCGAGTTAGTTTGACAAATAATGTTATTCAGCAGAATCGGTCCTTTCAGGCTCCTGTTACACTACGCAGACCCCTTGGCTCTGCTGAGCCTTCGATTCCCTCCGGAAATCTACAGGCTGCGATTCTGCGAACATTATCAAGCTGCAACCTCGCCTTCTTGTCGAGCTCTGCACCATTGACAATATCTTAAAAATTTTTGGGTAATAATCTCCGGTTTCACTAAACTAGGTGTTTTTTGATATGGGATCACCGAAATTTTTTATTGTACCTGTAGCTGTTCCCAGGAGACAGAAGCCGAGATTTAATCCCACGCCCAGTGCTAGGATTAGGTATTCACGTCCCTGTGTACTCACCTCGTTCACGGTTCCCGTAGTAAAAGCGTCCAGGATCGAATATAATAATAATATCTGGAATGCCGATACCACGACTGACGCCAAGAATCCTATTTCAACGGCATATCTCTTTTCCACCCATCGGCTCCCCCTTCGCCCGGCTATGAATGGGACCAGTGTAAACGTGAATAACGGACCAACTACAGGTATAAGTAGCAGAGGGAGCAGTACCAACCACCAAATGATCGTGGAGAAAAAACCTCTGTGATATTTCTGTACCCCAAGGGCAGTTTTTTCTTCTTCTCCCGATTTTTCCGGTTCGGTCTTTTCCGTTTTCTTTTTTCGTTTGGCCTTCCTTTTCTTTTTTATCTTCTTTAATTTCGCCTTGGTCCTCTTTCTGCTTTCCTTACCACTGACGAGTTTTTCCTTTTTCTTTTCTTCCCAAACCTTTGGCTCAATTGGTTTTGGACTCTCCTCATCCTGTGATTCATTCGGTTCCGGCAGATCGTCATTGGACTTGCGGGCAAATAATTTATTGGACATCGTCTTCCCTCTTAGATATACCTCAGTCTTTTCAATCCTTCTTTACATGAAAAAAATAATTTATTCTGATCTTCGTCATTTAATTTTTCAAATTTCAGGTCCGGCTTCCTTGAAGGGAATTTATTATTTTGGACCCATTCTTCATCAATATCGTTATTCTCCCTACCAAGGATGAAGGAGGCGATATTTAGAAGGTTTGATCTAAGGTCTGAATTCAGATTCTCAAAGCCTACGTGCATTTTTTGAAAGGATGGTATTTTTGATAGACATTCCTCAGCGTCAACCACCCATCTGTTCCATAATCTGCCCATAACTGAAACTCCCCGGTCAAAAGAATCCATATCCCATTCAGGGCTCAGATCAGGGTCCTGCAATAATTCATAATACAGCCTGAAAAATGAACCTCCCATCATCGATATTGCAGTCTCTCTGCCATCCCTGTAATTGTGAATGACCTTTGCCTCCGGCCAATTTTGCAATATTTTATTTATGTGGGCAAGCCCACCTCCTGTCCTTTCCACCCATACTTTTTTCTGAAAATCATCTCTCAAGAATTCGCAAAAACGAATAAAATGTTCTGGCATAATATCTTCTTGCCAGCTTTCTATTTCATCCCGGACCTTTTCATATAATACCATGGGGTTTTTCCCCCCAGTAAGGAATGGCAACGTGTAGCACAATAACAATGATACCATTTCATCCTTTTCAGGCAAGAACAAAAGCTCTTCATTTCTTCTCTTGCGCCAGTGCTTTATCCTCTGGGCGAGGGATTCCTGGCTCAGAACCCTGAAGAATTCTTTACCGCTTACCTTTAGGGAAGCATCAAAGTACGGTATGGTCCCAACTGGTTCGAGGATATCTGACACACAAAGGATCTCCGGGTGGCTATTGATCATCTTTGCTAGCCAGGTGGAGCCAGATCTTCCTGCACTGACTATGAACGTGGGGGTTTGTGTCATATCCGATCATCTTATTTCCTGATTTTGTATTATTACTTGAACATTAACGATGTATGGTAATATATATTTTGGTCCCTGTGACCTCCCCGATATTAACATTCTCAGAAAAATGTTACTTTACAAAATAAAAAAAGCGCTGAGGGAGGGATTCGAACCCCCGTGGTGTCGAGCACCACCGGCTCTCAAGGCCGGCGCCGTACCTGGCTAAGCTACCTCAGCTTCGCAAAGCGTGATTGAAATCTGATTTTAAATTATTTTTGTAGTAAAACCAGGAATGTAAGAAATAAATAGGATGTTAATTTTGAATGGAGGTAATAGGTGAACGAATGACCGTATTGAGCGATGTGGATATAATAAAAGAAATCGAGAAAAAGAATCTCAAAATCGATCCTTTTTCTCAAAACAACCTTACACCAAATGGGTACGACCTTTCCATACGGGAAATAATGATTCCTGAACTAGTAAAGACGGTAGATTCGGGGGAAGTAGTGATCCCGGCCAGAATGTGGTTCGCAGCGGCCACCCGGGAACGATTGAAATTCGGCCCACGGCTAGTTGGAAACTGCTGGATACGCACCACATTTGCCCGGCAGGGATTGATCCCGTCCTTCGGAATGATCGATGCTGGTTTCGAGGGAACGCTCACATTCAATTTTTTCAACAGCAGTAAAACCGACAGGGTCCTTGAGATAGGTGTTAGAATCGCGCAACTGGTGGTCCAGCGCCTAAGTTCGACACCGACGTCACTCTACGATGAAAGAAGTGGCAATTATCAGGGGCAGGAAGGTGTAACCCTATCAAAAAATTCGCGGGGATTCTGATCTCATGACCCGCTCAAACGTTTCCGGAGACGAGGGAAATGTTAAATTCCAATCTCCCTGTAAAAAATTCACGTGCTCGAAATGTTGTTATGAAACGGAAATGACCCTTTCTGAAGAGGACATACGTATTATACTGGAAAAAGGACATATGGAATTTTCCAGACTCGTGGACGGATACCAGTGTCTCGAAAATGTTGACGGTGCATGTATATTCCTTCATAATGGGCTCTGCTCAATATACGAATACCGTCCCCTTGGCTGCCAGCTCTACCCGGTGATATTTGACGAGGAACAATACTGCGCAATAATGGATGATTTCTGCCCTAATCGTGACATGTTCCGGATCCAAGCCGGGCAAGAAGAAACTCTCGCAAAGGCTATCGCAACAGAGGACCGGGAAAGGCAGAGGAGGATATCTGCAAGTCTTTTCCCACCAAGGGAGTGATTTTTTCATTATGAGTGGTTTTTTAATATATTTGCCGCCGATGTAATGGTTATCATGTTCGTGCCGGCGCCAAGAGGAAGCAGATTTCCAGCAATGATGAGCTTTTCTTTTTCTTCAATGTAGTTTTCTTTCAAGCAACTTTGGGAGACTTTCGCAAGCTTTCTGACAGTATCCGGTATCTTTTCCAGTCCCGGGATATGAAGGGGTTCTACACCCCAGATCAATCTCATTTCTCGTGCGGTCCTGACATTGGAAGTGATCCCGATAATAGGGAGGAACGGTCTGTATTTTGAGATCATCTTGGCGGTGTGACTGCTTGCAGTGAGACAGATTATCTTCCCTTTTTTGTACTTGATATCACTGAATTCCTTTCCTGCCACGTATACCAGATGGCCGATAATCTCCGATGTGTTCTCGTTCTCCGAATCGTACTCATCCGGGTTCCGTACCTCGAACAATGCTTCAGATGTCCTAATAACACGTTCCATCATGAGAACTGCCTCCGCTGGAAAATTACCCGAGGCCGTTTCCGCACTCAGCATTACTGCATCCGCCCCGTCCTCTATGGCGTTGAACACATCTGAAACTTCAGCTCTCGTGGGAACGGGGGATTTGACCATGGATTCCAGCATCTGCGTGGCCACGATTATGGGTTTTCCCGCGATATTGCATTTCCATATCATGTCCTTCTGGAATGGTATGACCTGCTCCGGGGGTATCTCCACGCCGAGGTCACCACGTGCTACCATGATGCCGTCCGATACCTTCAATATGGCGTCGAAATTATCTAGAGCTACAGGCCTTTCTATCTTCGAAATCAGTTTGATACGGTCGTTACCGAAATCTGCCAGCATCTTTCTGATCTTTAGCACATCGGCCGCAGTGCCTATAAAGGACATCGCCACGAACTCCGGGTCCAGCCCCGCGATCAATTCCAGGTCTTTTACGTCCTTTTCCGTGGGTACCGTTAGAGATATCTTCGTGGAAGGCAGGTTAACGCCTTTTCTGCTGGTGAGGAACCCACCACAACGAATATGGCATCCGATCTCCGTTCCCTCTATTTTTTCCACCTTGAGGCAGACGATACCATCGTTAATGAATATCATCTCTCCAGGTTTTATCTCTGCTGCGAGCTTCTTGTAGTTAATTGTGATCCGGTTCTCGTCACCGACAATGTCCTGTGTGGTTAATGTAACTTTATTTCCGGGATTAAGTGTGATGCCTCCTTCCTTGATCGTACCTATGCGTATCTTGGGGCCTTGGATATCGCACAAAATCGCCAGTTTCCCATCCGTGGTCCTGATCCTATTGAAGAGGTCCGATTTGTATTCGTCAGTCCCGTGGGAAAAGTTGATCCTTGCACAATCCATACCGATATCGGACAATTTCTTAATCTGCTCCTCCTTGTCTGTTGCAGGACCGATGGTGCAGATTATCTTGGATTTGGTTATTGATCTTTTACTCATCATATGTTCGAACTCCATATCTTGTTGATTGAATCTACCCGTCCCCCAGTAGTATCCTTGCGTCAACAGCAATGATGCCATTTTCAGTAATTAGAAGCGGGTTAATGTCCATTTCGTCGATTTCCGGGTGGGACTGAACGAGTTTCGAGACATTTTCCAATATCTCAACGATTTTATCCGGATCGGCCCGTGGTAATCCACGAATTCCTTCAAGCAATGCCTTGCCCTTGATCTCCCCCATCATATCCCTTGCGTCATTGGCGGAGATGGGAATTAGCCTGAAGCTAACGTCTTTGTATACTTCAACGAAGATGCCGCCTATCCCAAACATTATCATGGGTCCAAACTGCGGGTCTGTGGTGGTTCCCACTATGAGTTCGGTCCCGCTGACCATTTCCTCGATGAGAATTCCATTTATCTCTGCATGGGGGACCTGCTCCAGAACTCCTTTTACGATATCCTCGTAGGTGCTTTTCACCTCTGCGCCTGTTGCAATGTTCACCCTTACCCCCCCTACCTCCGTTTTGTGTATGACCTGAGGTGACACTATCTTCATCACCACAGGATAACCCATGTCATCAGCGATATCCGCCGCATCCCCCGCGCTTGTCGCAAGGCCGCATTTATTGAAAGGAATCCCCGCCAGCTCCATGATCGCGCGCGACTCCTCCAGATTGAATACCTTTTGTCCCCTGCCAAGAGCTTCAGCGATCGCCCGTGATATCTTTTCATTTTTCTCCGTTTCAACGCTCACATCAAACCCTCCTTTTTGAGGAAACGCATACGATGTATCAGCGCGTACATGGCAAATACCGCCCTTTCAGGGTATTCGATCTCAGGTATGCCATTGCTGTCGAGATAATTTTCGGATTCCTGTGAGACCATTCCCACGAAGGAAGCGGTCACAGGTTTCCCCGACTCTTTCTGTACATCCACCGTCCGGATCGCAATGTCCATGGGCTCCGCCCTTGCCGTGGGGGAAAGGAGAAGAATGACACCATCAATCTCTCTAGCACTCATCAATATTTTCAGCGATTCCTCGTATCTCTCCGCAGTGGCGTCTCCGATAATATCAACCGGATTCCGATGACTCCAGGTCGGCGGGCATACTTGATTCAGTTTTTCGACCGTATCCTCGCTAAGTTCGGCAAGAGCCATTCCCAGACTATAGGCGGTATCCGAGGCCAGTACTCCTGGACCTCCGGCGTTGGTAAGAATAGCGATATTCTCGCCATGGGGAACCGGTTGGTAAGCAAGGGCCCTTGAAGAATCGAACAACTGGCTTAGAGTCTTTGCACGGAAAACACCGGACTGCTTGAAAGCCGCGACATAGGCAACGTCGGATCCGGCAATGCTTCCTGTGTGTGACGACGTGGCCTTGGCCCCTTCTTCAGTATATCCCGACTTAAAGGCAACCACCGGTTTATCTCTTACAACCCGCCGGGAGGTATCGAAGAACTTCCTTGCGTCCTTGAGAGATTCTATGTAGAACATTATACACTTTGTACTTTCGTCACCGGAAAAATAATCCAGCAGATCGGCATCATCCACATCGGATTTGTTTCCTATACTTACGAAATTTGAAAAACCTAAGTGTTCCTCGAAAGAATAATTGATAACTGAAGTGCAAAGAGCGCCGCTCTGGGAAACGAAAGATATCGGACCCTTGTTTGGCATTGCATCTCCGAAACTGGCATTCAAGGCACTGTAGGTACTAATGACTCCCAGGCAATTGGGACCGATTATGCGTATGGAATATTGGGAAGCAATATCCAATATCTCATTTTCGAGATTCTTTGAATCCTCGCCGCCCTCTGAAAATCCTGCGGTTATTATTACCACTGAGAGAACTCCCTTGGTGCCGCATTCCTCGATTGACCTCTTAACAGCCTTCGCAGGGATGCATATCACTGCCATGTCAACATCCGTAGGAACGTCCAGAATGGATCCGTAGGCCTTCAATCCACACACTTCTTCAGCCTGGGGATTTATGGGAAATATATTCCCCTTGAACCCATTTTGCACACCCATCTGAGCGTTATCTTTTGAGCCGAATATTATATTCTTGAGAACAATATTCCCGATTTTACCTTCCGCCTGCGATGCACCTATAACGGCTACCGATCGGGGTTTGAAAAAGTATTCGATAGATCCCATTTTAATACCACCTTTTTACTAATAGTACTTGATAATCTCCTCTTTTGCTATAAGCCTTTTGTCGCCGATTACGTGCGATAATCTTGCGAAGATGTCCTTGGTATTATTGGCTGGAAACAACCTGGCCAAAAATATTAACTATTAAAGGGCAGATTGATAATCATTATTATGAAGTATTATACTTGCGGATCGGTGGTTCGGACCACTTATAAATGGTGTTTGGCAGAGTATTCGGAAAGAGAGGGTGACGACTTCAGGATCGATGTCTGAAATTTTACAGCTAAATATGAAAAATACAGGAGTTCCAGCGTGACGAATGCAGCAATTGGACGATCCGCAGATTCCCCGAAGATTCGAACAGTAACAAATCCCATAACTGGTCTGCGGGAGAAGAAATACCCTGTCATGATCGATGAAGCCAGCGGCCACGCTTTTTCCGATCCTCAGATAGTCTCGCTAGAGATAAGCTCCAAGTGCAATCTCCACTGCATAATGTGCGGTTTCCACTCTATCCACAAAAAGGACCCGCAACCGGGACAACATATATCGAAGGAGCTTTTCAGGAGGGCGATTCCTTTCATTGAGAAGGCGGAACTGGTTCCGTTGTGCGGGGGAGGTGAGCCACTCCTGAATTTTCGACTCCCCAAAATGGTTCGAAAAATTACCGATATAGGTGTTTCCACGGCTATAACGACAAATGGAATACTATTGAATGCTGACCGTATAAAGGAGGTAGTGGATGCAGGTCTAACCTATATCGAGATTTCCGTGGACGGAACCAGCTCGTTCGAAAAAATAAGAGGTGTCCCTTTTGAAAAGCTCGAAAATAATTTAAAAAGGTTGGCCGGATACAAAAAAAAGAACAAAAAAAGAACACCTATTATTGACCTATCATACACGGCCATGCGGGACACTTTGGTGGAACTTGACGACATTGTTAAATTTGGTGCGGAGATCGGAGCAAGGGAGATACGAGTACAGCCGTTGCAGATCTGTTTTACAGAGTTAATTGACCAGAATATTTACCATGACCGTGAAAGAACTATAAGATATCTCAAGAAAGCAAAGGAGAAAGCAGAATCCTTGGATGTGAAACTCATTGTGCGGAGGCTTTCGTTTCTGAATGATGAGAGATATGGTGACGATAAGGAATTCAACCAATATCTGAAAAAATATAATTGCCTTGAGCCTTTCAACTCCATAACCATCCTCGCCGATGGAAGGATTCAGGTCTGCTGCGCGGGTATTACTCTTACGAAGTCACTCAATGACCATTGTCCAGAGGAGATGTGGAACTCCGACGAGATCAAACGACTGCGTCTTGAATTGATCAAGGGCGAATTCAGGCAAAGATGTAAATCTTGCAACCTGATACACGGTTCTCCTGAAAATCAGGTTATTATGCAGGACAAGGTGACCCTATTGGGTCTGCTACGTATGGAGAGGAAGGCACTGCTTCTGTATCGTGAGCATCTGAAGAAAAAGGGATTGGTGAAAGGGAATTTGGATGCATTGAAGAGATTATACGGCGATCTCGCAGGAGGCATGAAATGAAGAGAGATTTCGACATCACCCTGGCAAGAAAGATACGGTGGTATAACTTTTTCAAGAACCTCCCGGGGGATCTCGCCCACGGACTGCGGAAAAGATACGCGCCTATCCGGGGAAATCCCCCTGCTCTGATCGAGAGGGGAGTTACATTCATCTACCCCGAGTATGATTTCTGTTGGCCCCCTGATGTTGAGCTGGGATATAATGCAAGATTGAGGGCAAACATCGCCTTTGCTGGCTCTGTAACTTTAGGGGACGATGTGGTGGTGGGTCATCATTCCATTCTATGGGCCATCGGCGGTGGTGAGAATTACATTAAGGTGGGAAATGGCACCGGTCTCGGGGCCTTCACAGTTCTTATGACCCGATTTCACCAGTACCGCAGAAAGGATGTCAGGTTCACGAAACAGGGCCCGGTGGAGGGAAAACCTATCATAATCGGGGATGACTGTTGGATAGGTATCAGAAGCATTATCATGCCAGGAGTAACCGTAGGTAAAGGGGCAGTGGTGGGTGCCGGTGCGGTGGTAACGAAATCGGTACAGCCTTACAAGGTAGTAGCTGGAAATCCCGCAAAGATCATCGGGGAAAGGGAGTAGAAGACTCGATCAAGGAAATTTTTTTATTTCACATTTCCATGTCTTCCTGGATCTTTTCAAATTTTACTTTTATCCAGCCAGAAAGGTCAATATTTTTCATCATACCCATATCGAAGAAGAAGTAACAATCCGAGTACTCGAATTTGAAGCTTAGCCCCGTCACGTTTACACTGGCAAAGAACCAGTAATATCCTGATACACCATCGGTTTCCCAAGTAGATAATCCTGGATAACCGGTTTTATAGAATTGGACATTTTGTTTGATATCGAAGGGCCCGGTAACAGTATAAGGTTCACAGGAGAACCATATCCAGAATTGACCTGATGGTATCGGACTGATCTTGATACCCTGGCCGTATTCGGTGTCAATGTAATCATAACTGTAATTATGGAATTCGGTCATATTCTGATAGGCCGACAATTCAAGCGTCTTTCCATTTTGTATCGGAGCAGGAATGATTATGTAAGACGTATTGTTCATTTCATTCGATTCTATTTTGAAATTTAGAAAAATTTTGTTATATGTTTCACTGAAATATTCTTTTTCTTTTTTCTCATCGTCTAGACAGCCTGAGCTAGTTACCATCATTCCCATTATCAGGAAAACAAATGTAGTGAGTGCAATTCTCATTGTCTGACAACCTGTAACAGTTAAACCACTCGAAATTATTTTAGTATTTTGGAATAAAATGATTCTTATAATATTTGAACCGAATCGCACGACAAGGGATGGAAGAAGAGTTTATAAAGGATAAACGGTATATAATAAAGAACTCAACCCTGGAACGGTGGAATAGATGAAAAGGATATTATCGGTATGGATTATCTTTCTACTTTACTTGCAGGTAATGGGAGGGTTCCACCTCTATTCCAAAGGAAATATCCGACAATCCGACATCTCGACAATACCGTCCTTATCCCTCGTTCCGTTCGAGACCATGGAGACGGTCACTCTTGATCAAGGGAACGATACCCGTTCTACCGACAAAACTTCAAGATCCCTTGTTCAGATTGAAAATGACGAAATGGGTGGCTCGTGGTTCGACGATTTCGATGATACGAGCGGGATCTCTCAACAGCAAAATGTGAATGTAAGCGGCGGTAAAGTGAATAATGATTTATGGATGTTTAAAAAACCGTTAACGATCACCAGCAATGGTGGGCCTTTCAGTAATTACCCACTTAACCTAACACTGGAGCCGGCCAATTTCGATTATTCGAAGGCGAATCCTCGGGGGGACGATATCCGTTTCAAGGATAGTGACGAAAATAATTTGAATTACTGGATCGAGGAGTGGAACTCCAGCGGCGTTAGCAAGATATGGGTGAACATAACAAGTATGTCTCTCGGAATTTCTCAGATATGGCTGATCTACGGGAATCCTCACGCCAATCCCGCTTCCAACGGTACTAAGGTCTTTTCTTATTTCGATCACTGGGTCACTGACAACACGGGAAACTGGATCTACGGGACTCCCGACATAGACAACAATCATCACACATACTGGGAGAACACGACTTCTCAATCCGATGATCGGATCCTTAACACGCAATTCAGTATTAAGAGCTGGAACAAAGGAGCATGGGATTGGGCCGTCATGGGCTGGTCCTCCAATCGCAGCAGTCTTTGGGACGAGGTGGACCACTGTCTGGTGCAGTGGAGCATGAAAGAGAGTGACGGCGCAAACGATTCATTGATACCAATACGTCTGAGTATCAATAATGGGCCGAACTCATCTGTAACGCCGTTCAAGTACGTCCCAAAGCCGAACCCAGACCACGATCTATCTTTGAAGATATATTATCGCTCCGAAAGAGTTGCGTATGAATGGAGGGATCTCACAAACGGAAGCCTCCTTGCCGCTGATGAGATAAACGGGTTAGCTAACGTATCGTCGCCTGCGGTCTCGCGATATTATTTCCTACAACAGGTGGACAGTGCCGGGGGTAACTTTTCCTGGCTGCCGCCAACCCATCTTAAATGGGGAAATCACCCAGGTAACGGAGGCTGCGAGTGGCAGTTCGATTACTGGTTCATTCGAAAATATTCAGTATCTACTTCAATAAATTACGGCGTGGAGGTACAAGGGCTTTTAGCATCTATCACATCGATTCCAGTCATACTTCCCGACAATATGTACTGGGATGTTCTTTCCGTGATTAAGTCGGAACCAATTGGCACAAACGTTAAATTAACCCTTTATGACACCGATACAGGTTCAGTAATTAATAAATTCGAGAATCTCACGGATTCCAATATCAACCTTAGTCATTTGAACGAGATGAATGTAGGTTCCATAAGCGTGAGAGCGTTTTTTTTCAGCACTCCACGGGTAGCACCTTTCATGGAATCGTGGGGAGTACAGTGGGTGGATTCATTAACATGGAGGGATAGCTTTACCGGTAAGGGTATGTGCAGCGGGGGCGTGGAAGGTAGTACTGATATGAACACCGTGGGGCTGTGGCATTTCAACGAGGTGAACGGAAATGCGATAATCGATGAAAGCGGTCTGGGGAATAACGGTACGATGAAGAATATGAATCCCGGGAATCGAGTTATTGGAAGGTTCGCAGGAGGACTGAAATTCAACGGGAGTACCAACTACGTGGAAATACTCAACAAGCCTAGTTTGCGGAATGTGGGTAATTTCACAATAGGCGCTTGGACAAGGCGTATGGCTCCTTACCTTGAGGAGGATTGGCGCAATATAGGAACAATAGCAAGCAAGGGAAGAGACGTCCAAATTGGATCCTATAATCTCCAGACAAGTGTCAATTCCTCAAATTATATTAGGTATATATTCAATATTCATTTCCTTGACAGCGCTGCGAATGGTGATACGGTGGAATGGCAATCCCCGTTTTTAATCGGGACATGGCATCACGTTGCTGCGAGATATGCCGGCGTGGAAATGAGCCTTTGGGTGGACGGTGTGATGCGTGCAAAAAAGGATGTTCGAGACAGACCCACCACGGTGAGCCAGTCACATTTTTCCATCGGGAGAATGACCGGATCTGAGTCGAGGTACTATTTTGGTGGTGAGATCGACGAGGTCCGTTTAAGCAATGTTGCCCGTACTCAAGAGGAGATTATGAATGATTATCTTGTGGGGATTTCAATTTCTGGTGGAAGGGCTATGCCACCAAATGAATATTCGAATGTCAGCCTACTTTCAAATCTCGTATATTTACCCTCCACCTTTACATGGTCTACCTTGCGAATCCATCGCTCGGTCCCGGAGAACACCTTCTTGAACATATCCATACACGATGCGGTCACCGAAGAGATATTGTTGAGTGAAATAACCGATCTAGACACCGCTGAATTGGATCTTGCGGGATCCATAAACGCCCGCGAACATGGGATAATTTACCTGAAAGCAAATTTTATATCAAACCGACAACTGTCTCCAGTCCTCTTTGATTGGGCCTTGAACTGGTCACTAGCGGAATCTCCTCGATATCTGGTAGATATAAATGACATTGTTATCCCCGAGGAAACCACAGAAAGCCGATTATTGAATTTGTCAAAACATTTTTATGACAGGTATCATAAAATCGAGCCATCTCAGTACACTTTGGAGAATATTTCGGACAACACGAACCTGATTCTTGAACTTATCGAAGATGAACTCCACATCGCAGAACTTTCCGAGAACTACTCTGGGAATATATCCCTGTCAGTAATTTCTAAAAACATCTACGGATTGGAAACCCGGTCTAATCAATTTTTTATAAGAGTGATTAATGAAGATGATCCGCCTGTGTGGATCTCGACACCCCCGCCCATCGTGCTTCAGGAGGACGCAAATTATACGACGGATTGGTCACTAATAGAATACATTTTCGATGGCGACGGGAATCCTATCGACCCGTTCGTGAGCCCGTCCACGAATCTCATTTCGATTCGCCTTGAGAAGGATCTTCGCATAACAATAATTCCGAGTAATGATTTTTTTGGCGAAACAAGCCTCGAAGTATATATTCGTAACATTTCAACCCCTTCCAGGTCCGCGCAAAATATGTCCATACCCGTTACGGTTATTGCGGTGAATGATGCCCCACTTGTCAGTTTAATATCCCCCGCAGACGAGGCAGTATCGGGAGATGTGGATGTTACATTTTCATTCGAAGCATATGATCCGGACAATGGCCTGGAGGAGTTACGTTACGATCTTTACATGGATCAGAACAAGGATCCCGGTATTTTCAGGACCAATATTCCAAGAGGTATAACAATAAGAGGACTGGGATCCGGTTTAACCTATTACTGGTACGTTCTGCCTCACGACGGGAAGCTATCTGGAGAGTGCAGCAACGGTATCTATAGTTTTACCGTGGACGAGGAATTAGAGTTCCCAAAAGTAAATCTTCTTTCTCCTTTGAGCGGCATGGTATATAATAAAACGGAGGTGACACTGACTTGGGAAAGTACCGAGTCGGCCCGAGATACCCTTCGGTACCGCATCCTCCTGGGTCCATCAAAAGATAATATGATCGAGATCGCCACTATAACTGAAACATCCCATCTATTGACAGACCTTTCGGTTGGATTGATTTACCACTGGACGGTCATTCCCATATCGGGTAAAAACGAGGGGCGGTGTTCAAGCGGTATAAATTCTTTTACCATCGACACGGGTTTTCAACCGGTATATAAAGTCTCCATCGAATCGAACTTTTCGTTGGTGAAGGTTCCTTATGGTGCCGGATCGGATTTCAATATTACTCTTGTAAATAACGGCAATCTTCCCGTCAAGGCAAATTTGTTCATAGAAGGTATCATAAAGGGATTCGCGGATATTACCAATAGTGTCGTACTTTCCCCCGGAGAAAGCAAGAGGGTTCAGGTCAGTATTTACAATACTTCCTCTCTCAATCCTGGGGAATACAATCTTAGCATAGAAGCCCATCACGCTGGGGGCGTAAATAAAATTACATTTCGGGTGGACATTCTTCCAAAACCGCAGGATTCAGATGACGATACGGACCAAGGCAATGCTAACACTGTCAAAGAAACTTCAGATAGTATTTTTATATATATTATTCTAGGTTCCCTGGCACTTATTGTCGGAGTCATAATCATAATAATCGTATTGATGAAAAAACAGAAACGATCGAAAGAAAAGAGGGCGATTCCGGGTGGAACAGCAAATGCTAAACAAGTTGAACCAGTGCTCAATAATATCCAAATGGAGCCGATAAAAGGTCAAGCACCAAGCAGCTTCGATAATACGGCGAAATTCGCACCAAGCGTCAAACACTCCTACGCGCGCAGAAGTGAAACACGGTCTCATGCAGGGGTTGGGATTCCTCCCTTATCGTCTAAGCCGGAATCCTCTTCACACCCGACACAATCCGCCATTCCTTCTGATATACAGCCATCTCAAACCATGATGTCCTCAACGGGAGCCACCACTACGACCGTGCCGGTACCCACGGCCTCCGATACTGCAACGAACCACCAAAGGAGTGCTGAGAATCAGGTATCCATGACCAAAACTTCGTCACCGCCGGCCCCTCAACAAGGAGCCCATGGTCCCCAGATAATAGGCGTCGATACGGGATTTGGCATAAGCGATCTCTTTTTGGTGTATGTTGATGGCCGTCTAATCAAATCGGTATCCTTCGAAACACAGCTGCGGGAGAATATGGATGAGGATATCATGAGCGGGATGCTGACCGCAATAACGGATTTCATAAAGGATTCGTTTAAAGAGGATTCCGGTGCGCTCAAGACCCTTCAATACGGTAAGATGACCATTTTCCTCGAACGTGGTGTGGGTATGTATCTGGCTGTCGTTTTCCATGGCACTGCTCCACCTGAACTTCGGGAAAAGATAAGATTTCTCCTCATACGATTATGGGAGAAGTACAAGTATAGATTGAAGGTATGGGACGGCAGCGAAGACGGTCTCGAAGGTTTGGATACAATGCTGGAATCCATCATGGCTGACCGTATACCCGAAGAAGAGCCTGAAGAACCCCCAGAGGAGCCTCCTTTGGAATCACCTGCAGGTCTTCCAGCCATCTCAACTGCCACCGAGGCGATAATGTGCGCTATTTGCATGGGTGTTGTGAAACCCGGACTTGAAATAATGACCTGCTCCTGTGGTAGCAAGTTGCACCGGTCCTGCGGTGAAAGGGTGGAGACTTGTCCCAAATGCGGGGTATCTCTCGTTGCGGACGTTGTGCCGGAGGAAAAGGAGGAAAAATCGACAGGCCCCAGGCGATCCACTGCAACCGAGGCGATAATGTGTGGAATATGCATGGGAGTTGTTAAGCCGGGCCTGGATATAATAACATGCAACTGCGGTAAGATATTTCATCCGTCCTGTGCCGAACGAATAGGGGAATGCCCCAAATGCCAGGGTACAATTTTTCTTTCGCCTCCTGATTCTCATAAGGAGGATGTACCCACCGGTGATGGAGCGATGATCACCGGTACGACTGAGGCAATACTATGCAAAATATGCCTGGGTGTTATAAAGCCCAGCCTCCCGGTATTGAACTGCAAATGCGGTGTCCAGTATCACGAGGCATGTGCGGTAAGGCTCGGGAATTGCCCCGAGTGCGGGGCAGATTGCATGTCGGTTAAGAACCTTTTCAGAGTTGATTCGCTATCGCCGGAATTAGTGCCCACTGCAGATAGGAGCCTAGCGCCTCAGGGGGATATTATGCAGAAAGATACGTTGGCACTAACCCAAAAGGTTGAAGATGGGAAATCCGGAGAAACGGACGAATTCAGAATTGATATATAAATAAAGAAAAGTTCTGGAGATGCCTGTATATGAAAACGTTTGATGTCGTAGTGGTCGGAGCGGGGCCAGGAGGGGCTACCGCAGCGAGGTATGCGGCCATGTCGGGAGCTTCGACGCTTTTATTGGACAGACGCAGGGAGGTTGGAGTACCCGTGGTATGCGGTGAGCTTACTTCCGGTAGCACCTTTCCTGAGTTCTCTCTTGATTCCGACGGTCCATGGGTCGCACATCAGATGGGTATCACGAGAATAGTATTTCCCGAAGGAAAGATTTTGGATTTTCACGGTATTAAGCTTGTCACGCTGCACAGGGACATTTTCGAGAAACATCTCGTGGAAATGGCCATGGATGAGGGAGCTGAGATCCGGATGAATACAACTGTCCGGGGGGTAACCGACCCTGGTGAAACTTCTACCTCAACGCACGAGACAAATAACGACTTGTCGTTTGGAGGCGTAGTACTGAAGAACGGTGAACAGGTCCGGGCAAAGGTGATTATTGCCGCCGACGGTGTCAAGAGCACAATCGGAAAATCCATGGGGATGGTCCGGGCACCTGCTATACGCGATCTCGGCCGAGCAATGAAATACATAGTTCGATCGAAAAACATCGACCAGAGCATGGGCCAATTCTTTGCCGGTGAGGAAGGAACCCAAGGGTACGCGTGGATACTTCCAAAAGGGAACGATACTGCCAATGTCGGTATAGGAACCTTGGGTGGTACGAGAACGTTTTTAAGGCCGGCTCTAGACAGGTTTATCGAAAAAAGGATTCCGGGAGCCCATAAAGAGAGTTTCACCGCGGGATGTCTACCTGTCACACTTCCTCCCACGAGAACGGTTTGGAAAAACGTGATGCTGGTGGGAGATGCGGCCTCCATGGTAAATTCGGTGGGGGGGGCCGGTATCCGCAATGCCATGGTAGCCGGAAGGATCGCAGGAAGGATCGCGGGAGAGTATGTTCAAGAGTCCAAGCCGATGTCCTATCTTGAGAAATATGAAAAAGCATGGCGAAAGAAGCTGTATCCAAGGTTGAGAATGAATTATTTTATTAAGGAACTGATGTGGCATTCCGAAACTTCTTCAAAGCATTTTTACCCGTTGATCGCACCTATGAACCGTATTATGAATATGGTTCCCGGACTGTTGTCCTGGATCCAGAATAAGCAACACATGTGATGACTTTCAGCGTACTTTTAGTTAACTTTAGTGAGTGAACAAAAAACACTTTTATTATAAATAAATCGCAAAACAAGTCCCCCTGGCCAAGACAAAACCATCGAGATAAAAGTGCAGACACATTACGAAAACGTAAAAAACAAATCGAAAAATTCATTCATTTTTGATCCGTATCATTTCTTTGATTGCATCGACCAAATAATAAGATCCGACTATAATGAGTAAAACTGCATATGGAATATAAAATGCGATATCAACAAAATCGGTGAAATACAAGAATGCAGCCAGTAATGATGAGATAACTATACCGATGATGATATACTTTAATTCCATCATATTTTTTTTCTTCTCATCCATGAACATCCATCCACTATTCAGTGGTTCATGAAGTTGGATCCTGGGATTAACTAGTAATGGAAAGTGATGGTATGAATTAGTAGGGGTGGAAATAAATCAAACTTTTAGTAAACACCAAAAAAGAATCGATATCCACACCAACTCTAGTGCCTATATATGTTGTCATGATGGTCAAAATCCTCAAATGTAACTGTTTTACTTTTTTCATCAACCGAAAAAATCAAAACAAAGTGCTGGTCGATATGTACTCTTTTCAAATGCTGCAATGGAGAACGTAAATTCTTAAAACGGTGAGGGTTCTTTAAAATATGCGGTATTTTATTCAAAATCAATTCATACTGTTTTCGATTTTTCTTTACTAGTTTTTGAAGTATTCTATCGAGATGAGTGGTGATATAGATGGAATACATCCGTAGGAATCCCTTTCGGTGACCGCCACTGCTTGGTGGCGGAGGCGGAGGGGAAGCAGATTCCTGCGTTTCCGAGGATGAAACCCGCAGATTCATCTGAGGGTGATTCATTTACTCATACCTCTTTCGAAGATCCTCTAAGGTGCCAATCTTGATAGGCTTTTCTTCCATTATTCTTCGGGCCTTTTCGATGTATTCAGGTCTGAGTTCGGGTTCCAGAATATTTTCCTCATATTGAACCGCCATCATATCTATCGCTTCTGATTTGTTCCTTAAATTGTACTTCGCCTTGACAATGTTCAGTATATGATTGGTATGATTTTCTATATTTACTAAAGCCTGAACCATTTACATCACCTTAATATTATATTAATATTGTATTAATATTACATATATGTTTTTGAAATATAAAAAATTTACCCGCCGAATCCACTGAATTTATTCCTTCATGGGTCTAATACCCCGGAGCTTGTTCCGAGATTCAATTCTTTGCGATAGTCCGGTCCCGAAGGGAATAAATTCCGTAATGCCCCGGAGCTGCTCCGAAGTGAGCGAAGCGAACGATGGGATAGGAATTTTTAGGGCTTCGCTTTACTTTTTAGACAAGCACATCTTTTATTCCTACATCCTGACTTACAATTACAATTATGGTTCTTTTTCATCCTTATAACTCCTTAGTCGCTAATAATATCATATTGTTAAAAAATCTTATGGTAAATTGGCCCAATGCTTCCAATTTCAGAACGCCACCTCACTTTACCCGATTGTGAAAATAGGCTCCGACAACCACTTTAATTCTGAACCATTTATCCGCACAAGACCGGTGGTTGCTTGACGATTTTCTCCTATCATCGTAAAATTACAAATCATGTATTCTTTCTCAATCTTTTCCAACCATCCAATCCCGATAGCTTCAATAAGTACATGATCCAACTTCTGTAAAGTCTGAAATACTATCTCCATTTCTTCAAATAGTGGGAAAAAGTATAGATTATCATAATTGTAAGCAGTCCCTATTTTTTTAAAAACAGTTTTCGATATAGAGCTAATCAATTCTTGCATATTTGATGCGGGTAGGGTCTGCACTCTGGAAACAAACCAACCTCCCTCCAACTCTTTCTCTCCAAATTCTTTTTTGCCTTTCTCAATGAAATTTGTTGCACTTTCTTTAAAAAACTTACAAGCAACCTTATAGGATTTTTTATTCATTTTCCTCACCTTTTATGTGAAAACCAGAGAGATATGTCACCCCTCTACGATTTGAGCGTAAGCACATTATCCAATTTAATTGCTGTGATTAGCTTTTCATACCAATTCTCTTGTCTCTTTCCACTGTATCTGCTCTCCGGATATGTCCCGATCGATGAGTGATAACTTCCGTTATTGTACCAATGATCATACACATCAATCCAATGGTTGATCTCAGAAATATTACGTTTCTTACCGATACGATGTCGAAGAAAGCGCTTCAATCCCTTTTGGAATACACTCAGTTTTCTAAGAGTCTGTGGATGGTGAATCGAACTCCAGATATGCTTCTCATCAAGCCACTCATCGCAGTACTTCCTCATCTCAGCATTCGCTCTACTAAACTGAGCGCCATTATCGGTCAGTAGATTATCATACTTTCTCCGGATCAGGGTCTTCATGGCATCTATGACTGTAGTAGTGGTAGCATCCGGGATCGCCATTGCCCATCCTTTCCTGGAATGATCGTCCTCCATGGTCAGAATATTAATCCCATTTAGTTTAGTTAGATCTGCTTGAATCAACCGATTTGGATGGCCCCATTCAAAACTTCGCCATTCTTTCTGAAGCAGCTTCATGGTGTGTCACTCCTTTGTTTTGGTTTGTTGGTACTAACCCTAATAGCAAAGGGGTGACACATGTTTTTGGGTTGCACAAAATAATAACACCGAAACGGATGAAAAGTAGGGGAATATTTCCCGGATTTATAGCAAATAAGACTGAGATTGCTCGGTTTTGGCAAAAATACATAGTTAAAAATATCATTTACAATTCATAGCCATTTCTATGATGCCAGTCATCCGGAACTCCGGATATATGTTGAAACGGAATCGATCGAAATCAGAGAAAAAGCGGTAAGAAAACCATCAAAATATACTCAAAATAGGACTGGGTAATAAACTATATATATAATTTATTATAATTCATAAAGAGTTTAAGCAAACTAATAGAGGTGAAAAACATGTATGGAAAAATGAAAAGAATAATTGTAGCCACCATGGTAGCGATTATGATGTTGAGTGCTTTTCCTTTGATGGTAAATGCCGCAGAGGAAGATGCTCCCGCACCAGGTCGCGCAGGTGAGATAACAGTAAACGAAATAGCCGTAAACACACAAATACCATTCGAAGAGAACGGTACGAACGGAAACGGAGAATATTCGATAGGAGTAAATTTTACTCTAGCACATCAGATGATGAACGTGAACGTGACCATTAATGTCACTCACGACGGTGGTTCTGAAGCCAACACATCAGAAAAGGGAAACCTATCGCCAGGAGATCATGTTGTCCTGATGAATGACCAATTCAACTTTACCGATCCCGGACTTTACAACATAACTGCCTCCATCGAGGGGTGGTTGAACGGTACCGGAATGGTGAATGGATCAGCGAATATGACTGGTGTGAACTTCACGACGATAATCGATTTCATGGTAAACATCAGTATCGATGCCCCCGAAAAGGACGGTTTTTACGGACAGAGAACCATAGGGATACTGGCCACCGTTACAAACATGGGGAATTCCAATTTAGTGGATACCAATGTCTCCATTGAGGTCTTAAACGTCTCCAGCCAGATCGCTGAGCAGTTCACGGAGAGCTTTGAGGAAATCGCGGTCCTGGCAGCCAACATGGTGTCAGACCCTGTAGAATTCTTCTGGGAGCCTTCCGCCCAAGGTGCCTTCAACATTACTATCAATGCAAGCAACACCGGCGTAACCAACGGTACCACCTTACAGGTGCAGATAAAGAACATCCCCGATATCCATCTGGTCAACTTGACAGGATTCGGTGACACCGGGGGTGTACCGAGTACATTCTTCGATGTGACTGTTCTTTTGAACAACACCGGTAATGCAGTGGGAACGGGTACTGTTCACCTGGAGATATATCCGGCTGCAGACCCAGCAAATATATTGATCGATCTTACGAATACGTCAGGCAACATTACTCCGGAAGAGGGAACTACTTCCACCAGAGAAGAAGCCAGTGTGATATTCCAGGGTCTTTCGATTCAGGACGAAGGATCTTACAAGGTTAAGGCAAGCCTCGTGGGCACAGCGGAAGTTTTGATAAAGGATCTGGTCATAGGAGTTACTCCCAATCTTCCACCGGAATTGCTTAACGTTTCGCTTACTCCAGATCCCACAGCAGCCAATGTTCTCGTTGATGAGGTGATCGTGTTCTCGGCTGTCTACAAAGATTTCGACGCCGACGTTGGAACCTTAAAGGTTTACATAGACAACGTTTCCCACGACATGGTCAGCAACGGAAGCACAAGCTGGGGAAGCGGCGTAACCTTCACGTACAACTGGACCGCAACAGCAGCAAACCATTCGTACCATTTCGTCGGTACGGATGCCAATGCAGCCAGTGTCCTCAAGGAACACGTTGATTACAACTTCACAATACACGAGCCAACAGACGGGTGGTTGTATGGGAAGGTCACTGATGCGGACGGAAATGTTTCCAACGCCTCGGTAATCATCTACATAACGGCGATGAATGCAACGAACGTCACTTACATCGATAAATACTACAACAACACCGCGGACTCGAACGGGTCTTTTTCGGAATTCCTGCCCTTCAGCGATACCAAGTACGTCATAATGCTTGATGAGACCTGGCTGGCTGACAATGGTTACGATGTACCCGCAGTGAACAAGCAGCTCTTCGAGATCAACGCCCTGAAGCCTAAGGCCTGGGTAAATTATACCCTTGTAAATGCAACACCTCCACCTCCCGATACATATCTGGTGGGTACCGCACTTGCAGGCGCAGACAATCTTACCGGCGTCACGGTCACCGTGGAGATATTCAACGACGTGATTGGCAACATGAGCGTCGTCGTTGACAGCGTGAACGCAACCGTCAACACCACCACCAGGACCTGGATGAACCTCACGGCCACAAGCGGAGTCAACGGCTCGTATGCCATCAAGGGAGTCCCACACGGTCTCTTCGCCATAGACGCGGCCGATGTCACCGGCACAAGAGTATACCGCCATGACGTGGAAAAACCCGATGGGGCCTCTCGGGGCTGGTGGTTGGTAACCTACTCAAAGACCGATTATCTAACCGAAAAGATATCCTTGGAGTTCAAGGAGGGCAAAAACACAACGTGGAATGTCACCCTGCCCCTTGATATAACGAACAAATACAATATTACCGGTAAGGTCGATCCAATTGATGCAAAAGTGATGATCGGAACGACTGTGGTGACCGTTGTCAACGGTAGTTTCACCATTACGGGCCTCATTGCAGATACCTACGAGCTAACTTTCAGCGCCACGAATTATAACACCACCAATGAGACCGTCATCATAACCGATGCTGACTGGGACCTTGGAACCGTAATTCTCGTATGGAATAATCCTGACGTGGAACCACCCACATTCACCATGACACTCGGACCATGGATGGAGAACAAGGACGATGGAAAGCCTGGCATCAAGGTCTCCTTCACTTACGATGGTGAATTATGGAGCGCTGTAACAGGATCTAATGGAATTGCAGAGTTCAAGGAGTTCCCTCTAAGGGATATGCCCGCCGGTATAACAGTAACCCGAGAATATGGTGATCACAAGGAAACAGGTACCGATTGGGACTATGATGAATTTGAAGGAGAGACGATTAAATCCGATCCCGATGGTAACAGCGTACTTCTCATCGTCGCCATTGTGGTGATAGTATTCATCATCATCATTTTGGTGGTACTGGCCATGAAATCCAAGGGAAGCGAGGAAGACCTCTACGACGATGAGATACGGGAATACGAGTGCCCGAGCTGTGGCGCAATAGTCACGTCCGACATGGACACCTGTCCCGAGTGCGGAGAGAGCTTCGAGGAAGAAGAGTTCAGGTGCCCCGAGTGCAGCGAGATGGTTGAGAAGGATGCCACCATCTGTGATTCTTGTGGTTCTGAATTCGAGATGCCCGAGAAGGTCGAGGAGGAGATCGAGGAAGGGGAAGAAGGAGACGAGCTGGAACCCCCCGAGGAAGATGTCCCCGAAGCCATCGATGAGTTCGATGTAGAGGACGAGGATGACGAGCTTGAGGGCGTCGAGGATATGGAAGACGAACTCGAAGAGGAAAGCCTGGACATGGACGACGACGAACTCGACGAACTCGAGGACCTTTAAAGGTCCTCAATTTTTTCTTTTTTTTATTTTCCCTTTTTTTTTATTTTTAATTTTGGCGAGCAGGAATGCTATCCATATTTAGCTTGTCAGTCACGATTTAAACAATCCAGGATATTTTCCCCTGATATTTATTATTCGAAGGCCAGCTCCCGTTTCACTCCGGTGCCCATATCGTTCCGCAACACCCTGCAGGCGTTGCTGCACCCTCGGTGGATGCACCTACGGGTGTAACTTCGTCACACCTGAGCCCGACATATAATCGGAGATTATATTAGGGTTCGGAGAAACTTACAATAGGCAAATCTGCCTCCTTGGTCGGCATTAGGCCGACCTTAAATATTATATATTTATGACGTTATCGACCAAGTGACCTTGATTGCAATAAAAAAAAATTAAGATGCAAGACAAAACGTAAACATCATTATCCAAATTTAGGGGAGCTCCTAGTGGTGAAGTTCCCGGGCGGCGATGAAAGACAATCCGTTCTCCGTCAATGCCCTTGCAGTGTTGTTCACGGCGTCGTGCTTGTCGAGGAAGTTCCTCTCAAGATGTGTCGCAATACCCTGCTCCTCGATATCCTCTTTCGTGAGGAAATAATCGAGAATGCTGGAAGGTCGCTCTCTCGTCTCTTCCACCTTCACCTCGCCCCCCTCGTGCTTGGCGCTTATATTTTTTACACGCGGCGTGATCTCAATTAATTCGGTACGGCGGTCATAGGGCTGGCGGACTATGGCCCTGTAAGTCTCCAGAATATGATGTTCGAACCTGACCACGTCCTCGAAACCCAATGCCTTCCGGATACCGGAAGACAGCTCGATGGTCACGTTATCCACGGAATTGGAAAAATTGAAACCGATCAGGGAACTGGTACCGTCGGGTCTTGAGAACAATTTGGCGGTCATTAACGTCCATAACACGGAATAGGGATTATCGTTACCCATGAAAACAGATATCTTGAACTCGATGTCCACCCCTATCTTGTGCAGTAGATATCCCAGCAGCACCGTACCGGGATTGATATTTAAAACCTGTCTCACGCCGTACTCCGTGTAGTAATGCAAAAACTCATCGAGCCATTGTATTGCATGTTCATTGGGCTGGCCCACTCCGCCGAAATAACCGGTTATTGTCTCCGGGCCCCCAAGATGGACGTTGGACCCATCGGTTCCCTTGGTGTCCAGCGTCTCGCACCAGCTGGAGCCTATGATCTTCATTGCCGCGGCAAACGCCAGTATGTCATTGTCTTTCACCTGCTCTGCCATGTTCCGGACCCTTATATACCTGCCTGGCATCAGCTCGCGCCGTTCCACAGCCTGTCTCGCGGAGACCATGAGCCAGGGAAAATACTGGGCAGCAGACAGTTCCAGAGTAACGGCATAATCATCCTTGAACGACATTTTTTTATTAACTTCTCCCAGCACTTTCTCTCGATATTCCTCTTCGCTGATGAAGGCTCTGTTATCTTTCTGTTCACGGAGCCATTGCAGGTCTTGCACATAGGGCGAATTCAATTCTGCCAATCGCCGGATAAGATTTTCCGGTTTTCCGTTCTCCATCGCCTTATTGTTGATCTCTCGGACACCGCCGTACTTCTCGATGACCGATAGAAACGAAGTGATCATTGGGTTTCCAGGGTCCAGGAGAAAAAGGTTGAGTTCGTCGACGACCTCTGAGGATATCTTTAAGCTTTGTTGGAGGGAAGAGTCCATAAATAACACTCCTTTATGGTCGTGTCTCACAAGAGGCGTGGATACCGCCCCGGATAACTAATAGATCCGTGAATCTTTAGTTGATATGAAAAGATCATCCCATTAAGGAAATGATGGCTTCCGCAGGGTTCCCTTCGTTCTCCTGGAGAGCCTTCTTGGCCGCCTCGTAGCTTACCCCCGCCTGTCCCATAACGATCTGTATGTCCTCTTCAGGGATCTTTATGGCACCTTCCTTCTCGATTATCCGGGGCTCCCCAACGATATTGAACGTCGTTTGGCCCTGGGTCACCATCATGGAAACTGAAGCGTCGTCGAACACGTACTCCCGGTCAGCTGTACGGATCAATATCTTTTCGACATTATCCAATTCCTCCACCTCGATCCCCATTCTCTTCATCATCATCTTCATCTTTCGGGGATTCATCCCTCTACCTAGACCGGGTATCAAAATATCGCTTCCTATATGTTCCTCTTGAAAAGGTATCTACTGTAACCTGTGGCCGAGCCGCCCGATGCCACTTTGAACTTCCCTTTTTTGAAGATCTCTCTCTTCTTGTTTATGGTATTGTCACTGGCATAGAGTTCCGCGCCCACCGTTTTTATACCCTTCTTTTTCAGTATCGATACCACATGTTTCAAGAGTCCAAGCGCATAACTCTCCACGGACCAGTCGTCGATGTTGAAGGAATTGATCGTTCCCTCCCTGCCCTGATAGGCAAATTCGCACATCCCGATCCTCTTTGATGCATCCTCGGTGTACAATACAGTGGAGTTCACTTCCCCACCTGTCATCATCCGTACCACCTTGGTCTCGTAAATAACCTTGATCCTAGGCGAAAATAGACCGCCCGTTTTTATCTTTTCGAAGGCGTGTTCAGCCATTTTTATTCCCCTGGTAATTTTCCACGATCCATTATGTTCAGATCATGTTGGATTACAAAAGTATCATATAAATGTTTTTACCGTTTTTAGAAAGTTGCCGACATTATCCATTACGAGAAGGGTGGGTCCACTAAGTTTGCAATGAGTTACGGCCTTCCCAGAGATAGCTAACGAGATCGGCTTCAGGCACGCTCTTCTGTTCTCCTGAATTCATGTCCTTCACCGCTACGAGGGACCTATTCCTTTCATTCTCGCCAATTATTCCCACATAAGCGGCACCTAAGGAATTGCCGTATTTCATTGCTTTCTTCACATTTCTGCCCCTCAGTTCAAGGTCAACTCTCAAGCCGGCTGTTCTCAAGCTGTTGGCGACCCCCACGGTATATTGTATATCGTCGGGGGAGACCGGGACCAGGAATAGGTCCAGTCTTTTAGCCCGAAATACATATCCCTGGTTCTCAAGCGCCAAAAGCAGCCTGTCGAATCCCAGAGCAAAGCCGCTTGTGGCCACCTCCCTCCCTCCGAACAAAGGTACAAGCGAGTACTCTCCACCGCCGCATATCTGTTTCTCGGCACCCAACATAGGAGCCTCGATCTCGAAGACCATTCCGGTGTAATAATCCAGGCCCCTGACCACTCCAAGGTCAATGTTGAACTTATCTATACCCATGATCACAAGCCAGTGACAGATCTTCCGGAAACGCTCCAGCGGCACAGCAAGCTCAGGGTAATCCCTTTCCATCCCTTCCATTTCCTCCAGCAGCTCAATCCCACCGGTGACATCCAACAAGCTGAGGATGTCGGATACCAGCTTTGCCGAAGTCCCGTTCTCATACAATAGGTCTTCGAGCCCTTCGATGTTCTTCTTGTCGATAAGTACCAATGCCGATGCAAGTGCACTTGTGGGGAGTCCTATCTTCGCCATAACCGTCCTCAATATATCCAGGTAACCGATATTGAGCTGAAAATCTCTCAGACCGGATCTATCCATCAGCTTCACCGCCATAGCGATCAGTTCGGCCAGCGCAAGGGACGTCGAACTACCGATGAATTCAACGCCGAACTGCCAGAACTCGCGGAACCTCCCCTTCTGAGGTCTTTCATACCTGAAGCAGTTCCCGAAATAGTAGAGTTTTTGAGGTTTTGGCCGGTTCTGAAGATTATTGACATAGAATCTCATGGTGGAGGCCGTCAGTTCAGGTCGAAGCGCCAAATTTCGCCCGTTCTTGTCGGTAAAGTTATACATCTGCCCGATTATTCCCGGGCCTGAACGCAGGGTAAAGAGGTCCAGATGCTCGAAGGCGGGCAGGCCGATCTCACCATAACCGAAACTTTCAACGGTTCCTTTCAGTACGGCTAGAAGATGATCCCGCCGGTCCATTTCCTCCGGTGTAAAATCCCTCGTTCCTCTAGGTCTACTTATCATATCTCAATCTCCTGATGAGCCCACTATTAAAAACTTCAAGCCTTATCAATCACAGAAAAATCGTACTAACGAAATGGGAAGAAATTTTTTATCCCTCGATGTGTTTGATGCTTTCCTGGGCCATTCTCAGGGCTTCCTTGTAACGTTCCAGTTCAAATGCCGTTCTCGCTTTCTTGAAATAATCCAGGGCCCGCTCATTCTCAGTGCCATTCACGATCTCTCCAGTGGCATAGAGCACCGTCTTTGCCCTTTCTTCGAGAAGACTGTTCCTTTCCCCCATGAGTTCCTTCAAACAAGCCTGGGATAGCTCGTTAGCACTTTCCAGGAGACCACCCGTAAGGAAATCCGTGGCTCTTTTGATATTCTTCTGAAACTCGGATGTATCCCCCTTCATCCTAGCAACTTCCTCCATTATCGCATGGCAGTTATCAAGTATCCTTTTCAGTTCTTCTCTGAAAACATCTTTTTCAAGACCCCCCAGGGCATTGACGATGATGTTTTTCACCTCTTCAGCTTTATCCAATTCCCCCTGTTTCAGTAAAACCCGCATCTTTTCCAGGTCTCTTCGGGCGTTCAGAACCTCGGCACCCTTTTCCTCTAATATGTCCAGTTCCTTTCTCAGCGAAGTAGCCTCATCCTGCTTTGTCCGTACCATGTTCCGATGAATAAGCTCGTTTATTACTGATGTCGCTTCGCTAATATTCTCATAGGCCAACGCCATGGCTTCCTTGAGGAACAACTTCCTGCTCTCTTCCATCAGAAGAGCGCCCTGGGAAATGTCTACTTCAATTGTTTCTGCGTTCTCCATTGCTTTCTCGGCCTCTTGGTGACTGATGAGATATTTCTCGGTCATGGTCAACCAGTAACTGTTACGAACGTCTTTTTCCGCCCTCTTTGCTACATCCATTGCTAAATCGTACATTCCGGAATTAAACAGGTTTTCGGCCATGACCAATCTATTCAAATGGATGCTTCCATCCATATCCCGATCCTTTGATTTTATGATATTCTTTATCCTGGACGTCTCTTTTTCAAACTTCTCTTTCCGTTTTCGATCTATTTCTTTGGTGGCCAGACCGATAGCCTCTTTGCATAGCCCCTGTATCTCCGAATAACGCCTCTGCCTCTCCGCCTCCTGGGCTTTTATTAGAATCACCTGTACCTCTTTCGCCTCTGAGAATTTTAGCCCCATGCCCCTCATCTTCTCTATGGCCGACGTAATGGAACGGCTCGCCATATCCTGCTCCCGCCTCTTGAGGGCCATGTTCGCCCCGTCCTCAGCCCGTACGAAGCATTTTTCCGCTTCCTTGAATTCGTCACTATCGAGAGCCGCTTTTCCCTCTCCCAGCCAGTGCAATGCGCTGGACGGAGTGAACTGATTCGATTTCATGGCGTTTACCCTTTGAGAAAGATCATTGTAATGGTCCAGAAGGTTCTTTCTTTGCACCCGTAGTTCTATTTTCTCGACCTGTTCACTAAGGAGACGAACGAATCTTAGTTTATCAACAAGTTCCTCCCCGGATGTATCATTTATCTTGTTTAGATAAGAGTTATAAATATCCACGCCCACGATACCTTGGGCCAGCAGCTTGTCTACACCACCCAGCTGTTCGATCCGGGCTACCGGATCTGCGAGGCTTTTATGGATCTCCTTTTCGGTTGAAGCGATTATTAGATTCCTTATCTTTTCTAACTCCCCGAAAGCCTCATCCTCAACGGATCTTGGAACCCCTGGACCGAGACTCGGCATTCCGTCCAGTTTCACATTCAATTCCCGAGATATTTCTTCAGGCAGATATTCCGAAACCTCGCTCAATAGCTTCCTCACACTCTGGACATTGCCGAGGAATAGTGTTTTTATCTCATAATCTTCCATCATTTTGAAGATCTTGCTTAGAGATAGTATCGTTTGAGTCAGTTCCTCGGTTATGGGAATGGCTGAATCGTCACGTAACTTTCTGAGCTTTTTCATGAGCTCTGCTTCATACGCTCGTCCTTCTCCTGCAAGGATCAGGGCATCTTCAAGAGATAGGATCGCCTCGGATATTTCCGCTGTTTTCTCCTTGCGGATCTTCTTTGCCAGTTGAGCCGCTTCCATTATAATATCGTGTCCTTTATTCAATTCCCCGTTCTTGATAAATTTTCGCCCCTGCTCTATCATATTTATTGGTTCACTCTGGTCGATACCATCTGCAGTAAGTTCGTCTACCTGTAGTTTTATCCGCTCGTACTCCTCTTCTGCCAGTTTCTTTTCATACTCGCCTCGTTTTAACTTGAAAACCTTAAAAATATCCTCGTATGCGTTCTTCGCCGCGTCGAACTTTCGATTGACTATTAGTTCCTCGATCTCCTTCAACTCTTCTTCGAAATGTTCCTTTTCGATAGGTAGATCGATGACCGATTCCCGCAAAGCGTCGATCTTGGCCTGGAGTTCACCCATTATTCTCATCTCGTCGCAAGCACTAATAAATGGTTTCAACTGATGCGCGCACTTTCTGTGTTTTTCTTCCGCGTAATTATCCCTTGCAGTCTTCATCATGGATTCAAGATGACTGATGTCGAAAGGGAGCTTTCTGATATCTTTCATCAATAATTCTGCAGTATAGAGAAGTCCATTGGCACTATCCTTGAAGAACAGAGCTCGTTTCTCCTTGGCCAGTGCTATACACTCAATCCCTTTGGCCAATCCTTTCTCCGTGTTCCCTCCATCGTACATCTCTCTGGCCTCGGCCAAGATTGCCAATGGTTCGGTCATGTCGACACCTTCCATACTGTATTTATTTAAAAGGGCCGCATTACGTTCTAGGTTGCTGTCGAGAAGATGGAGCTTGAACGTGGTCTCCTGCTCCCTGGCGCTATGAAGAGCATGCCGGATATCATCCAGTATGGATCGTTGCTCGTCATCGGGGAGTTCCTTTCTATCACCTAAGGTCTCCCGGATCTCACCCAGTAATTGAAGAGATGATGATATCTCCACGCCCTGTTCTTCAATGCCGCTGCAGATATCGGAGGTTTTTTCCATTTCCTCTGATACTATTCTCAGATTATGTCGGTTCTTCAGGTCAACCAGAGCTTCCTTCCCCTTATTGACATACACCTCTGCTTCATCCAAAACCCCCTTGTCCAAGAGAAGTTGGCTCATATCCATGAAGGATTTTTCCTCCTTCATTTCTATCTTAGATACCCCCATCTCCGTAAGATTATCATAGATGAGCTTGTTGGTTATGATCACGCCGTTGATCTTCGTCTTCAGGTAATTGAATTTGGCGGAGGTGATGGCCTTCTTTGCTCTTTCCAGCAGAATGACTGATTTATCATAATCCTCTCTTTTGAATTCTCTCTTCCCTTTATTGAACAATGAGGAGCCTTCGGATACGTCCACTCCGATTTTGCGGGCATCTTCCTCAAGGGTTCTGATATTGTCAATTGATAAGCATATTTCCTGGCGCCTTTTCTCGAAGGCCGCTTTCTCGATACCCTTTTGAAACCATTCTATACTTGGCCCGAAGTGTTCCTTGTCAAGTAATTTTTCGCCTTTCTGGATGTATACCATGAGAGGAGAGCTTGCGCCGCCAATTTCTTCAATTTCGGATATGATATCTTCAAGTAGCCTCTTTGTGGAGATGGCTTTCTGTTTCATGTATTCCCGACTTCGACCCCTTACATCATCCTCGAACTGGACGATACGGGCCAATATCTCTGTGGAAACTTCTTCCCTAACCTCATCGTTTAGTTCGTCCAATCGATCGAAATAATCTGAAAGGTCGAAACCACCCCCGGAGTCCTTTTCTATAAATTCAACCACACCTCTGCTTCGGCTTAAGCGGTCCAAAGCTATTTCCAGGTCAAACTCCCTCTCCCTTTTCGCACCTTCCTTTAATGCGAGCTTACAATATGCATTAACTTCGCTGAAATTGTTTTTCTTCAATAATTCCCCTGCATCGCGGTAGAGGTCGCCCATGAGATCGGTGTCCACACCCTTGGTCGAAAGGCGGTCCAATTCCTCTTTGACAGTATCCAGAGATGACTCGGAATTCCCAAGCTTATGATCGAGCTCTAGTGAATCCCTGATCTTCTTCACCTTATCGATTACCTTGTAAGCCTCATCGAATATTCCCTTTGAAACGTTGGATTCAGCAGCCACCAGCAGGGTTTCCATCTCCATGGTGTCCACACCTTCTTCGCTCAGACTCTGCCTTTGAGTTTCCAGTTCATCCAGAAAGATACGGACCTTGCCCCTGTGGAAATCGATTTCGATCTCACGAATGTCCTTCTGTCTCTTCAATATCGCGGACCTGGCTTCGGAGAAGGATCCCTTCGATATCATTCTCTTTATCTTCAATAACTTACTGTCCATACCAGTTACGTCAGCACCCCTGTTAGCAAGTTCGAAAAGGGCGTCCTCAAGTTCATATAATTGGGTCAATAATTGATTGGTTACAAAGAAATCTCTGGCGGATTCTGCTTCCATCCATCCCTTTTTCAACAGTTCCGCTGTGGTATTATATTCCTTCATCTCAAGGTGACGGGTACAATTGTCAATGATGGAGTACAGGGAAGAAACATCCACATCCTTTTTGGAGAACTTGTCAAGTAGAGACTTGAATTCATCGATCTCTTTTCGGTAGAAATCGTCCCGGTAGGAATGGAATTTTTCTTCCATCACTCGATCGATTTTTTCTATGGTTTCCTTGGCAGTATCAAACTCGGCCGCGTCCAGCATTACTGCCACCTGCGATAGAACATCCTTCTCTTCATCAAGTTCCAGGCCTTCATTCTCCAGTTCAGCGTGGCGTTTCACAAGCAATTGGTTTTTCTTCTGCAGTGTACCAAGTCTCCTTCTTGCCTTTATCGTGCTGGTCAATTCTTCACCGAGCTCATATGCCTCTTTGTATTGCTGATCACTGAAATATTCCTTTACACGGTCCAGTTGTCCTCGAAGCGAGGAAATATCCTGGCCAACCTCTATCAGATCGCGAAAGGTGATCTTTGCTTCAGATATGATATCCAAAGATCTTTCCTGGTAATAATATTCCCGCAGTCGGGAAGATATCTCCATGGCCTGATCAAGATCCTTCGAGGCCATCTCCATCTCTTTCAATTCAATTTTATTTCTAGCATCTTCAATTATCCTTTCCAGTTCAGCAGTATCGATGGAAGCTTCTTTCCACTTCCCAATGTCCTTTAGGATACTATCATAGGTATCCTTAAATGCTGAACTCTTCGTAAGTATATAATTGTTCTCAGCCTTCTGCCGGGCTTCCGAAAGCAGGGTCTTTGCCGTTTCATAATTCCCTTTCTCGTGGGCACTAGCAGCATCCTCCATAAGCCCACTCACTTCATCAAGCTCGATCCCTTCCTTTTCAAGCTCTTTATACCTATCTTGCATGTCTTTTAATTTTTGAGAAGACTGGCCCCCTAGATATTCCTGTTTTTTCGAATTAATGGATTCCAATATCCCATTCATTAAAGAGGTCAAGTCCCCAAAATCCTCATTTTCGACCTTAGTCTTGGCTTCGTTCAATCGCTCCTCCATGGAGCTTGTGTCTACCCCTCCCCGTTGGAGTGCCTTTATATGGGTATGATAATCGAGTAGTGTGTCGAGGTACATCCTACGAAAGAGCTCCGACTTCGTGCTTTTTGCTGAATCGAGGGCGTCCTTTACTATCTGATACCCCGCTTCCATATCCTTTCCCCGGACCTTCAGCTCGGCCAACTGCAAAAGTTTCTCGGCTTTAATTACCTTCAATCCTCTTTCCCTCAATTCGGAAATGATGGAATCGGTATCTCCCTTGATCTCATCTATCTTCCTCAGCATATGGGCGCCCCAGGTTTCGCTCATCTGCTCTTCCGCTGCCCTTAAAGATTCTAGTGCCTTCGTGTAATCGCCGTTTTGTAAAATACTTCTCCCCTTATTGAAAGACATCCATGCTTTCGAAACATCTACATCCTGCCTAGCAATTTCCTCTAGACGTTTTTCGGTCTCTTCAAATTTCTTTATCGACTCGCTTATCTTGTGATCCCGTATCATTTTTTCGCTATTGTTCTTTACCTTTTCAGCAAGCTCCTCTATACGGCGGTAATCGTATTCTTTGAAAGCCTTCTGCGCTTCAGTGAGCATATCCGTTAATTCTTCCATGGGAAGCCCGAGTATCTTCAATTTTCGTAAATCGACCTGAATAGATGAGATGTCACTACTTCCCTTCTTGATTCTCAGGTTATTTTTTTCCTTGAGAAGTTCGAGAGAGATATTCTCCAGCATATTCTCGCATTCGAGGTACTTTTTCATGGCGGCATTCTGCGCTACACCAGATAGCTTTGATTTCAACTCATCAAGTGACAAACCGGATTTCTCAAGTTGTTCTATCTTCAGGTTATACTCTTCGATCTTTGAAAAAATCTTACCCTTATAGAATTTATGCTTCACTTCCATGGCCGTATTGATGGCATCATCGGAACATTCTATTGACTCATCATATTTCTTATCATGAAAGAGATTCTTAGCCCGCCCGAGCTTTTCCAACGGTTCCGTGGATACCTGGGCGGTCTCTCCCATTTGATCAACAACGTATTTTGCCCTGGCGAGCCTCTCCTGGGCTGCCTTTATCTTCACCCTGCCCTTCAGTCGGGAAATAATGATATAGCAACTCGAAATAATGTCCCTGGTACTCTCTATATCGGCTTTATCCAGAGCTTGCTTACCGTTCAATAACCTTATATTGACCGCTTTAACTTCGGCACCTAATTTTTCAAGTTCTTCAATCTCACTTTCGATGGAACCGAGTTCCTCAAGAAGAGATTGCATCTCACCGTATTTACTTTCCTCGGAGCATCGGTTCAGGACTTCATAGGCCATTTCGGAAGCTTTTTCCGGTTCGCCATTTTCCAGCAATTCCTTGCTTTTCTCAAGCATTCCCTGGATCCTGCCATCAGGATCGTTAATAAATTTCTTGTGGCTGGCAGTCTCCGCTCTCGTGATCAAACCCAATATCTTTTTCTTATCTATCTGCCGCCGTACCTTTTGGATACTATTCACACCAATATCGAGAAATTTATTCGCTTCGTCGTAATGACCCAATATTAACTCATCCTCGCCTCTTGCGAGATATTCGCGTACTCCGGCCACATCAGTTTCGAAGGAAACCGATCTTATGAAATCCTTTATTTCGGCCACCTTGCTCCCAACTATTTGAATTATCCCTTCGCTTTTTCTGTGTTCTCCCAGGGTACACGCTTCGGTTGCCTTGGCCGTGGCGAGGGCAATATTTCCCTTTTCCATGGCGATTTTGGCATCTTTTAACAGACCGTCCACCTCAGGAGCTTCAATGGAGAGATCCTTTAGTTCCCGGTATAGCTCTTCACCTAGCGAAAGGAGTTCCTCAGCTACAGTTATCCCTGTACTGCTCTCATTGGTCCGATTGGTTCCAACTCCCATAACGATTATCCCTCCTTGAATCCGATAGGATCCTTTGTTGGTCCGGATGAGATCTATTAATATTAATTTTCTCCCCTTGGTCTGGGAGGTCCGCATCCCTTCTCATATACACCCATTATCTATTTTTTATTTATTTCTTTGTATATGGGCATTTCTATAAAGATATCAAAGGGAGCAATAGACTGCTCTTCGTCCTAAAATCGGAAGGGACTATATCGAAACAAATACTACAGATATAATCGTACACAGGAGCAACCAAAAAGCAAAGGTTGGTAGCAGTCTCTTGATGAGAATGGACTCCTTATTTTTCAGGCCGATTGCTGTTGCGATTACAACTGCGTTCATTGGAGAGATCATCTCACCGGCACTGGAACCCAGAACCTGTGCTGCTGCAACCTTAACTGTGGGAAGTCCCAATCGGGTAGCTGCCTCTATATGCAATCCCCCAAATAAAACGTTGGAGGTCGTTGTGGAACCAGTTAGGGCGGATCCACTCATTCCGATAATCGGAATAAAGAAGACGTAAGCATCACCGACCAGTTTCACAATATTAATCGCAATTGAAGATGTCATGTTAAAATATCTCATAATATTGGCCATAGCAATGAAAGTAACTATTGCCAGAAGGATAGGGGCCACATCCTTTGCTGTATTCAATAAAGCCCTGTTTATCATTTTCCGCGGATGTATGGCATGGGCAAGAACGTCAATCCTTACTTTTTTTACATTCTCTTCGATTTCCTCCCCGGAATCCCTATGAGAGTCATGAAAGAAATCTTCGTCCGATTCATCATTATAGTCATCTTCATCAAATTCAAATTCCATATCGTCGTCATCATCCGCCTCATCCCAATCTAGGTCATCATAGTCATCGTCATCGAATTCCACCTCATAATCCCCGCCGTCGTTCACAAGCTTCCGTCCTTTCTTCCTCTTGGCCTCAAGTGATTGCCTTCTCTTTTCTCTATTAATCCTCCCTCCTCTCAAGGTCCGGTTCTCATCTTCGTCGTCCTCATCAATGGGGTTGGCACCGTCATCGCTCCCATTCTCATCCGTGTCGGTTTCCGATGTATCGATTTTTGCTTTCTTCTTTTTCTTCTTCTTTTTCTTTTTCAATGCCTTTTCCGGCTCCGCCATCCCACTTTTCTTTTTCAATGATTCCTTTTTCCCGTCCTTGACCTTAGAACTCTTAATCTTCTCCGCTGTCTTCTTCATTTCCTCGGTCAAACTGGTAGATATCTTTTTTGGGCGAGGTTTTTCTTTTATTATCCTTCTTTCCGTGGCACCCTTTCCTTCACCCGACCCTGCATTCCTTTTCATGATCCCAATTTCAACTTCCGCATCTTCGATAGATGTGATCTCAGCAGGTGTCAGGTCATCAATAAAGGCGCTCTCCATCTCGCTCCCGGGGAAATATTTCGCTGCGACCTTTACAAATAAAGGGACCGTCAGAGTTGTTACAAACAGAATGGTCCCAGGGGAGTAGAAGGGTGAGAATTCCATAACCTTGTCTGCGGAGATGGAATTGAAAGCCAATTTCAAGGTAATAATATCCATCGTAAGAAAATCCTTTACCCATGGCACCAGGCGGGTCACCAACAGAAGAAATACCATTAGCCCCATAGCATAGAAATATGGTCTCGATAGTAAACCGGAACTAGACTTCGAGGACGAGTCGCCACTGGCCATCTTTCGCTTGGTTGATGCATGTTTTTCTGTCTTTTTAAGGATATTTCGTTCCACAACATATCTCTCATAAAGGATGACAAATACCAATGTGGCACCACCGGCGATGATAGTGGGAAGTTCCGGGCCAGCAAAATATGCTACCAGCGCCTGCAAGGTTCCATAAACCGCACCCATCCCCATTAGAAGTATGATATCTTCTTTGAGATCGGGATCACGGAAATCAGCGAGAGGTCCCTGTTCGGTATACACTATATTCATGACCAGCGGTGCGAAGATACACAGGACGATCATATAGATGCCGATCCACCCGGATATTGGTAAAAGAGCAAGTCCGGTAACCTCCTTCAATGCAATAATACTCACACCCAGTAAGCCGAAGACCGAGGAAATGGAGTTCCCAAACAGGCAGAGCACTCCCACGCCGATGCGGTTGAAACCCAGAGAGACGAGCATGATTGCAGCTATCACGAAATTTGAACCGCCCGGGGCCACAGCGGCTAAGATCAATGCAAAGCAGAATCCAATTAAAAGAACCTGATGCTGTTTATCCGTCGAAATCGCTTTGAAATCGTTCTTCAATTGATCGATGGCACCCACTTTCTCAAGCATCTTTAAGAAAAAGAAAGCACCGAATATGGCATATACATAATCCAATCCACCCCAGAGAGCGCTGTAACCGATGGTTCCCCCCATTTTTTCAAGCGCAGCCCCAAATCCGAGCTCCTCTTTGAAGAAGATAAGCGCCAGGATCATGGTGATTATCATGGCTGCCGGCGCCACGTATCTGGAGGATAGCTTGAACACCAAGATTCCCGTGAAAACCACTACCAGAGGGATAAGTGCAATAAGTGCGAGATACCAGGCGAAATCCCTCTCGTCCTCTTCAATAGATATTTTCGAGAGCTCCAGTATCATCACATTGTTCAACAGGTCGGGATCACTTACGGTTTCATTCTCGCGGACATTTTGTGAAATTCGAATCCTGATACGTTTGATGCTGGTATCGTTCAGGGTGATATCTGCAAAGACCGCCTGCTTGCTTAGTGTAAGGGAATGGTTTTCGAGATAGAACTCTTCCCAGAGTTCCGCTTCAACCTGATTTCCCATGTCAATGTGAAGCGATATCAAGGAATAATTCTGAACCAAGGGATTCTGGACATTTATGGTGATGTTAAGCTCATAGCGGGGATCGATAGTATCCTTCACCTTCCCCTCACTGATCACCAACTTGTTTCCGTTCTGGGAGAGGTTGACAACAGATATGGAAAGGTCGTTTTCCGAGATTGCCATTGAGCTTGGGGCAATCGTCATGATCAGGGTGAAAAGGACGAAAATAAATAACCAGAATTTTCCTTTCATTGGTCACACCAGCTATCATAATATTATCCAAAATGAAATCAAATCCACAACAGAATAGGCAGATTCTTTATTAAAGTTTCTCTGGTTTATCCGCAGGTAACATAGAAAGTTTTCTATTAACCTTAATTGAATCCCTAAATCTATGTCGGGTGACTGAAGAAAGTTCTTCTGGATCATAGCAAAATCTTTGATATTGCGTAAGGAAACAGCACGAGAGAAGATGCGACAGGGCTACTGAAGCTTGCCGCGGAGATACCCATCGCCACAGACGTTGAGATATTTCCTCTTGAAAAGGCAAACGAGGCATTGCTGCGACTGAAGAGAAGCGAGATAAAGGGTGCTGCCGTGCTTAAGATCGAATGAACGGCGGGAATCATTTTTTTGGATCAAAGTTCACCTTCTATTCCGCACTCCGGGCACTTCACCGGTAATGGGTCTTCACCCGAATCCTCAACCTTGAAACTCACCGAGCATCCGGGACATTCCACCTCAAATAGCTTTTGGCTTACCTTCTTTTTGAAAGAAACCTTGTTCATTTCCCTTTCCACTTCCTTGTATATCTCTTCCGCGCCATCCTCGCCAATGTTGAAATGGTCTCTCAACGCCTGAAGTATTTTTTCCTCGCTATCACTAATAATACCATCAGATAACGCACCACGTAATGCATCTTTGTACGCTTCCCGGTTCTTGGGATCGTTGAATTTCGCCGAAGGGACCTCCAGAGCACCAACGTCAAGGCTGGAGCGTTGAATAACGCTGTCCTTGACATCGATGCTACCTCCGGCATAATATTTTTCGACCTGGAAAACAACAGTGGGTTTTTCCTCCTGCTTGTGCGTGTCTTGAAAAGTCGAGTCATTCTGGCTCGGCTTGAAAGTGTGGCGAGCCAACGGGGTCGCCTTTACTTTTGAAGGGTGGGATTTCAGTTCCTCAAGTCTCTTCATCACTTCCTCTTCTTTTCGGTAATTCCTTTTGTAGTTCTTCAATCCCGTAAAGAAGATGAGGACGCCAACACCAACGAATAAGAGTGGGATTATCTTGAAAAGGAGAGGGGTCTTATTTTTGAATACCAGTGAGGTCATTCCCAGGCTGATAATTGAGAAAATTGCACCCACTATCGTTACAACAATCGCCTTGGACCTCTCGGCACCAGGTGCACACACCCTGCAATAGGTTTTTATGGCTGTGGGAACGTGTTGCCCCTGAGACGTACTTCCCCCGCCCACTTCAACTTCCCTTTTGCACACCACGCAGATGGGTTTATCACATTTTTCACAAGAGGTTATGGAGGGCTCGTCGGGGTGGAAGGCACAGGGTATCATGTCAATCGACCGGAGGAATTAATAATCAGCTTATATTTTAAATTTAGGTTATGGATGAAAAAATGAAGGTCATTACTTTTATAATAAAAAATGACAATAACCCGGCCATGACATCCGGTACCTCGAGGAGGTTGAAGGTACGCTGCGACGAGGAAGCCGCCTCGGAAGCGCTGCGGAAGCTTTGGGCGGGGCTGCCCTATACGGATAAAGTAATCAAGTTCGACAGATTACCCAAGGATTTTTGGGGCACGTTCAAGGTCAAGGGACCTGGCGCCCTCATCAAAAAATACAATAAGGTACATTTTTTTGCTGGAGTAAAAAAAAAGGACGACAGAAGCGTGCTCATAAAAGTGGAGGCGGTGATCCCGGCCCCTATATTCGGCCACGGTGCTCTGCAAATAGTTGCAAGGTGTATCTTCCTGCTGGCAAAATATTTTCGACGTAGAAAAATCGAGGTGGAATCCGTCAGGCAGATGTTCGGAACGACACTGAAGATATAGAATCCCATTCCTCAATCAAGAATTTTCTCCACCTGCTCCATGACGCTCCGCCTAACATTCTCGGGAGTAAATAAATCCAGATGACCCGGGACCGACAATATCTTCAAATTATTGTTTTTAAGATATTCTATGGCAGGTTCCGTCTTCTCGGTGAACTCGTTCAATCTCGAACGAATCTTTTCTTCAGTGTCATCCGATCGGATTATCACCTCGCTCCCGCACGCGATGCAGTATCTGCCATCCGTCGGTGGTTCGAACTCCAAATGATAAACCTTTTTGCATTTGGGGCATATCCTTCGGCCCAGTAGCCTCTCTTTGATGGATTCATCACTGTTGTACACAAGGATGGCAAAGTCAATGTTGAATTTCTTCCGGGAGGCAAGCTCCATGAGGAATTTAGCCTGCCCAGGGGTCCGGGGAAATCCGTCCATAACCTTGCACCGGTAATTCGACCGTGAAAAATAGGCTTTGAACAAAGAGTTTGTAATTCGATCCGGAACGTATTTTCCACTGTCCACAAAATATTTGGCCTTCAAACCCATGAGCACTTCTTTCATACGGCCTTTGCAATTCTCCCCTAGCATTTCTACAATATCTACGACGTCCCTGAACCAATCAAGGTCACTATCCCAGAACTGAGCGAGATCACCCTTGAAACCGCATTCATTGAATATCCTCATGTAGTACCTGAAGATTTCACCTGTGGATAGCTGCTCCAGACCGAATTCTTCCAGTAGTACGTCGATCCGGGATTGTTTACCGGCACCACTCTTCCCCATGACCAGAATATTCTGAACATCCTCTCGTTTCATTGTACCACCTATGGATTTCATACCTTATCCCTATCTGATTAAATTAATTTATCCCAAATCCTCAAAAATCTAAAAATAAATCCACAACATATATCAATAATTAACAGATACGTAATTAGAACGAAATGAAGATAAAGGGGTCCCACGGTATGATCAATGGTGTGAAGGTAAAATCTTTGAATATCAATCTCGACGACAGAGGATATTTGATGGAGATCATTCGTAATGACGAAGCCTTTTTCACGGGCTTTGGTCAATGTTACATCACAACGTGCTTTCCGGGGATAGTCAAAGCCTGGCACATGCATGAAAAACAGGAAGATAACATCTGCGCTGTTAATGGGAACGTAAAATTGGTCCTTGCAGACCTAAGAGAGAAATCTCCAACCTTTAACGAGATCAACGAATTCTTTATAGGCGAAAAAACCCCCCTTCTGATCAAGGTTCCACCGGGAGTATTTCACGGATTCACCCCACTCGGAGGCGATTCAGCGGTTATCCTTAACTTACCCTCGGAACCTTACAACAGGGAGAATCCGGATGAACATCGGTTACCTTACGACACACGAAAGATCGATTATTCATGGTCGGCTATCAATCGGTAGACAATGTATCATTTTTACAAATGACATTATGGAAAAAGGAGACATAAAATGGATCGGCCCTCCCATAGAAGAGAAGCAAGAACCCATTACCAGATACTTGGCGTCCAACCCAGTGCTCCCATGATGGAGATTAAAAAAGCATACAGGAGATTAGCGGAGAAGTACCATCCGGACAGGACAAGGGAGCGACCTGAACATATACGGAAAAAATTCGAAAAGGAGATGAAACTGATCAACATGGCGAAGGATGTGGTTCTGAATCCAACCAGTCGTTCTTTTTACAATTACAAGCTCGATTACACCGATACCGTGGAAGTGTTCGAAGAGGAGATCGAGGAAGTAGAACCCTTGTATGGTGAGTCGAGTATTGGAGAAGGGTTAGATAGGTCAATAGCTTCAACCTATGCCAACCGGAACTATATGGACTCCGATGAAGAATTGCCTCCTGATGATATGAATATAGATTACGAGATCGCAGCCGAGGTGGTTGAGTTCTACAGAGAAGAAACCGAAATTATAGCAAACCCCGATATTGCTGCCGAAGTGATTGATATAATCGAAGAACAGTCCGAAGATGAATCTTTCGATCTGCGTAACGATAATAGAGATTCGACTTACCCTGGCTCGCTAGATGACGGACAAAATGATCCTAACGAAATGGAAAAGGAGACGACGGGGAATGAGGATGGACAATCGGTCTTAGACGACCATATTCCTTTTTGGGATGATGAACCGGTCCGGAAAAGACCGGTAAACGAGTTCAAAAAGATCGAAGCTCCTATAACGGAACATGTGATTCCCAATACCGCTAGCCAGAATTTATTTATCAAAGGAACGGGTTATCACTTGGAGGTACGTCCGGTCAGTCTGTACCAGGATGAAAATGTCTCCATTGAGGTTACCGCATCCGGACTCAAGTATCAGGATTTGAAAAAAAGAACTCGAAACAGAAGAAAGGAAGGAAAAAAAAGTCTCATTAATCGATATGGCCACAGTGTGGGCAAATGAATGTTCTAAGATTATCGGTATGAGCGTATCTAAAAGAAAAATATAGATACTTAGTTAAATTTCAGTTCCTAAGGTTTATCAAAGGTGTCCTCGATGATAGGGTCTACCAACTGCTCTCTAAAAAAGGTCGCGCTGGGATTTACCGTAACTCTGCTATTTCTGTTACCAGTAATAATTGACCTTGGAAATCCGTTTTACGAGGGAAGGTCGCACATCTCGAAAGAAAAAGAACCCGAAAAAAATCCCTTTAACTTTTTGGATATAGAATCGGGTGGCAGCCTTGGTAAAACCAGAAGCACACTTTTCGAGGAAGTCTTCGAAAACTTCGATAATCTGGACAACGCCAGCACCACTGCTCTTATTTCCGATGGCAAGGCAACGCTCTCAAGAACACCGGCACCGGACAGCAAAACCATTTCAACCATCAATTTGGCCTGGCTTTCGGAGCCGGTCCACACCTATCCCTTCCATCCCAACGCCATGACCTATGATCCATTGATCCCATGCCTTGTTCTTTCTCTCCAGGGCCCTAAGGCCCTGTACAGGGTCAGTATGGATGATGGAAATAAGCTCGATGAGATCCCAACAATCAGCAATAATAACAGCGGGATTGCCTTCAACGGGGATTATTATTATTACTCGGTGGGTGCTGACACCGATGCCAGTAAATCTGACGTTTACAAATATGACAAGAAACAGGAGAAGACCACTGAATATATTTCCAGCAAATCCAATAAAGACGGATATCCTCTCACTGTTGTTGGAAATTATATTTACCGTGGAAAGAGCTATGATGATGGGAGTGAAGATTGGGGCAAGATAAACAAGCTGGAAAAGGTGTCTATGGCGGAACCGGATAAGGTATTGAGCACCTATCCGCTGAATTTTACGGGGATGAGCGATCTTGCATATGATGGCACATATATCTGGGTGCTTGTAAACAGTTCCAATAAAGTTTCCTTATACCAATTCGATACGGATGGAAACCGAATCGGGGAGTTCAAGGACTTTTACACTCCGAGGTCCGGACTCAAGCCATGCGGTCTTGCTTACGTCGGAGGCACTGGGGATGAAGAGGATTGCCTGTATGTCCTTCTGTACAAGGAGAGAGGGGGCCCCGATAACAGCCAGTTGTTAAAGATTAAAATGACAAGCCGGTACACACTGAAAGATACGATATATTCGAATAGATATGATTTCGCGCCGGAAACAGTAAATGCAGTAAAGTTCGAAGCCACTTCAACATCGTCGTCATCAACCAGTATCGAATATTTTTATTCTACTGAGAACGGAGCGAACTGGAAGGAAGCTAATCTGAACGAGTGGATCGATTTCGAGGAACCGGTGAATGAACTCTCATACAAGATATCATTGAGTACTCAAAATCAGGCACAAACACCCACCCTGTCCAATTTGAAAGTACTGAAGAACGTCGTTGAGAGCCCCCTTCCTGGTTCACCTACAAATAACGTCTGGACCAATGACCCAAAAGTGAATTTTAAATGGACATTCAATGACCCAAATGATAGTGACGGACAGACGGCATTCGAGGTAGAGATAGCCAAAAGCAATACATTCGAAACCATTGAACGGGAGGAGACCGTTACGAGTGTCAAGAAATCACATACCTTCGCGGAAAACATTAATGACGGAGCGTATTACTGGCGGGTTCGTACAAAGGACGAACATGAACAATGGAGCGAGTTTTCCGAGCCGTTCCTTGTCAATGTCAATTCGGACGCTCCATGGGGGACCATTGCCATAAACAACAACAACCTTACCACGGATGATCCAAATGTAGAATTAATCCTTTCTGCTGGCGGCACTTACCCTGATGTTCACGAGATGATCATCAGCAATGATCCCACGGGTCCCAAGGCCGGGGCGATATGGGAAAAATACGTTACAATGAAGAACTGGACCTTGGAAAAAGGACTGGGTGAGAAAAGCGTTCATGTATGGTACCGTGACGATAACGGTTTGAAGAGCCCAATGGTCTTGGATACTATCACCCTCGAAGAAAAGGCTTTTGATATAGATAAAGGGGCCTTAGGTTGGGGGAAGATCGGAGCCGATCCCAGGGGAAAGGGAGGCGTGGATGTTTTCTATATTGTACTTGTCGTGGTGTTGGTTATTGTGTTGATTGTGGTGATCTTTGTTATAAAGAACATGGGTGGAGGGGATTATTATGATGATGACTATTACGAGGAGGATGAGGAGGAAGACGATGATCTAGACGTCCTGGAACAGATCCGTAGAAAACGGAAAAAGGAAATGGGTGTTGATATAAAGGAAGAAAAGGAGGAAGTGGAGGAGGAAGCGGATGAAGACGAGGAGAAGTTTGAGAGAAAGGCCCAAGGCCGCTATACCGACCTCTCAACTGAGGACGATTTCACCATGGGAACAAGCCGTTACGGTGTTCAGAAAGAAGAAGAAAAAGAAGAGGAAAAAGAGCTTACCGGGCCGTATTCCATGAAATCACTGGAAGACGATTTCTCGCTGGAACCTCAGAGGTACGGGGGCCCTCCATCGCTGGATGATTTCATGAAGAATATCGAGGATATGGATGAAAAAAAGGAACCAGAGGGAATAAAAAGCGCTTACCCCGACAAGGAAGAAGAAAAAACACTCTTCAAAGAAGAGGCAAAGAAAGCCAGGGAACAGATAGAGCTGCTGAAAAATCGTCGTATGGACATTCTGGATTCATTGAGGTCAACTACAGACAGCCGCAGACAGAAGGCACTTGAACAGCAGCTTGATGATATTCAGCAGTTGATCATAGGATTGAGAAAACATCTTCCCGATGAGGATGAAGAGGAAGAAGCGGCCCCGCCACCGGAAGAAGCCGAAAAGATAGAGGTAATGGACGTACCCAGCGATATCAAGGACCAGCTAAAAGAAGGCATGAAACGAGATAAGAAACGCGTAGGCGGTCTTGGGTTTCTCGACAAGGAAGAAGCGGATACCGAAGAGAAAACTCCGGAACAACCACAGATGTCACCGGAAGTGCAGGCGAGATTGCAGCAGATATTACAACAGCTCCGAGTACTCCAACAACAGCAAGTTGCGGTGCAGAACCAGATCAGGCAAAATCCCGATCCCGGACAGCAGAGGATATTGAACCAACAGGCCCAGGTACTTGCCCAACAGCAACAGGCTCTGCAGCAGGAAGCTCAAAGGCTTCAACAACAGTCACAGCAAAAAGCTCTCCCGGAGGCAAAATCAGCAGTTTCTCCAGAGGTGGAAGCAAAACTGGCACAGATCCTCCAACAACTTCAAGTCCTGGGTCAACAGAAAATGGCAATTCAGAACCAGATGCGGCAGACTGCGGACCCCCAAATGCAGCAAACCTTGAACCAGCAGTACCAAACCGTATCGCAGCAGCAGCAAACATTGCAGCAGCAGGCCCAACTACTCCAGCAACAGGGTGCGGCTCCCATAGAGGCGGCTGCGGTTCCAACGCCCGAACCGGCGGCGCCTTCCAACGTTGAGGAAAAGGCAAGGCAGATACTCCAGCAGCTCCAAGTACTGGCTCAACAACAGATGGCGATTCAGAACCAGATGCGGCAGACTGCGGACCCTGCGCAGCAGCAGGCGTTGACACAGCAGCTTCAATCGGTACAGACACAGATGGAAGCCCTGAAAGTACAGGCAGCTGCTTTGCATCAGGGGGCACAGGCCCAACCCACTGCGCCTCCCCCTGATGAAACACCCCCTCCTACCCCTGTAGCGGCACCATCCCCCGAGACAGAGGCCAAAATGAGGCAGATACTCCAGCAGCTGCAGGCAATACAGGCACAACAGGCAGCAATCCAGAATCAACTTTCACAGACACAGGACCCCGGCCAACAGCAGGTCCTCAGTTCACAGTATCAGACACTTCATCAGCAGGCCATGGCTTTAAAGCAGCAAGCGGAGGCGGCACAACAACAGGCAGCGGGAACACCGGCATCTCCAGCCCAACCACAAGCTCAACCACCAGTGCCGGCCCAGCAGCAGCCCCCGCAAGCTCCCGCAGCCAATACACAGGCACAATATGCCGCTGTGGCCCAGCAATACCAAACCCTACAGCAACAGGGAGCCGCCATTCAGCAGCAGCTTCAGCAGGCCAGGGATCCGGGGCAGCAGCAGGCCCTAATGCAGCAGTATCAAACCGTACAACAGCAGCTTGGTCCACTGACCCAACAGCTCCAGCAGTTGCAGACTGCGCAGCGATAATAATTCCAACTCCTATAGAATCAAATGATAGATATATTTTTTTATTGTCAATTGGGGGAAACATATGAAAGATAATAAAAAGGTCTATAGCAAGACCGAATCTGGCCTGAACTGCCCGAACTGCGGCCAGTTCATGGGCCCGTTCAAAGTATGCCCTTACTGCAGGACGAAAGTAAAGAACCGCCTGGATATCAGGACCTTCAAGGCCATCAGCGTTGTTGTGGCCGTTGTGGGTATCGCCTTCCTACTTGTATGGGCCAACATGAAAGATCGGGAAAAGTGGGATATAGAGGATCTTACCAAGCGCCAGAATTATGCCTACCTCGAGTTCAATGGTACTGTAGTGGAAGATTCCCATTACTACATTTCATTCGGAGCCGAGGGAGAAACACTTCCCGGAACCTTGAGTTTCCGCTTCGATGATGGAACTGGTATAATGGAGGTGAAGGCATACCAGGAGGTGGCTAAAAATCTCGTGAAGGAAAAGATGATACCTGTTAAAGGTGACAAAATAACCATTTCGGGGCCTGTCAATTTCCGTGGTTATGATATGTCTCTTATGCTACAGGATTGGACCGCTCTCGAAATCGAGAGACCGGATCCTGATATTACCGTGACCATCGCGGACATTTACGAGGAGCCTGATGAAAATGCTTATTCTTTCGGAAAGATGGTAAAGGTATCGGGTCTCTACGTTGGAAGTGGAATTCAAGTAGAAAGCCTGAATATCGATTTCGAAGACAAGGTCGGCAATATGAAACTCGTGATCAAGGACGAGAACGACAACTATGCCATCATACACGTTCCTCAATCGATCTTTTCCCCCTATTACAGGTATGACGAAGAAGTAGAGGATGGAGAATATTCAATAATGTACGGCAGACCTGAGCCAAAACTGGTTACAGTTACCGGACATCTCATCTGGGACAAGTATACCCCTAACTTTTCAACGGGAGAGAAGGGTAACTGGGTTATCGTGCCACAGAGACTGGATGATGTACATCTGGAGGTGGATTGATGGAGGAGAAGGCTAGAGAACTTGAAAAAAAGTTCCGCTCGGAGGGTGAAATGCTGGTAGCAGGCAAGAAACAGTGTCCCGCGTGCGGCAAACACGTGGATAAAGAACGCCGTGTCTGTCCCGAGTGTACTGCCCAGTTCAGCTACCGTGTTAAAGAATCTACTCTTGTAAAGGGCTCGCTAATATTTGTCGTAATAGGCGTTGTATTCTTCCTGATAGCCGCATACGGGCCAAGCGGAATCACGAATGTGGAGGATATGGATACAAATGACAATTTCTCCATCCTGACCTTTAAGGGAAAGGTGGTGGAGGCCCCCGATTATGACGTTTATCCTTACCAAGAATACGGTGAAATGAAATTCGACATTAACGACACCACTGGAATAATCCAGGTTCTCTGCAACAGCAGGGTAACCGAAGAACTGATAGAAAATGGAAAAATACCATCTGTTGGCGATACCATCGAGGTCACTGGGCGGGTTCTCTTCATCGAGTCTGTATCCTCTGGAGATTGGGAGAATATTACAATATCAGAAGAAGGTCTGAAACTATATCTGGAAAGGGATACGGAAATTATGGGGAAGGAAGATGCGTTCAAACGGGTTGAAGTGATGTACGAGGATAACCTCCAGATTGAGCGACCCAACCACGATAAGTTATCCGTTTCCCAGGTGGACGGACAAAAGCAAGACGCCTTTGAGCTCGGAAAGAAAGTACGGGTAACGGGTATCGTTGCCTCGGGATTGACAAATTACTCCACAGCCTACCAATTCAATCTGAAGGATCCCGATACTAACGACAAATTGCTGGTCTACATACCCAAGAGCTTAGTAGAGCTTTCCGGGATCGAACTTTATTCCGAGGAGGATCCGATCATCAATCTCAAACCTCTATCGGAGGTGACCATCAGGGGAGCATTGATTTATTATACCAGTTCTTACGGCCCGGAATATGATAAATGGGAGCTTATCCCTACCTATCTCGGAGACAAGTACAAGGTGAAGACCACCAGCGGTGATAAAAAGTGTCTGGAAATTATCAAAGAAGGAGAGAATTTCGGTGTAGACATGCTCCTGGCGAACAAGAACATGTTCGAAGGAGCCTCAATTCACCTGGAAAACGTCAGGATATCGAAGAACGGATCGGATTTAAAAATAAAGGACCCGGGCGGCCAGGATGAATTATTAGTATATAGTTATGATAAGCTGGATGATTTTGCTTTGGGGACCTCCGTGGAAGTGGAAGGTCAGTTCATAGTTTTCGGAACAACTTGGGAAATAAAGATTTCAAAGGATTACCATTACATCAGGGAGGTGGTTTAAGTGCAGATATCTATTGACCTTATGCTTATCACAATCGCTATAACCACTATCGCTGCCGTTGCAGGAGGTCTTATCACAATGATATTTCCGGGCATGCACGTTTACAACCTTCTCGGATTCATGATGATATTTTCCATGGCTACAGTGGAGGCCATCAACCCGATCTTTCTAGCTTCAATCATTGTGGGATTGATGTTAGGCTATATTATGACCTTTTCATCCATCAGTACTCTGTATTTTCAGGCGCCCGACGACTCCACCATGTTCTTTATGATGCCTTCCCAGAAGTACATGATGAAAGGAAAGGGCCATGCCGCCGCCGTGCTGGGGGCTGTGGGCTCGCTTGTTGGGGTTCTCATAGTTGTAGTGGGTCTCCCGCTGGGAGGATTCATCATTAAAATATTCTATGATGTGTTCAAGGACGCCATGTTCTTCCTTACCGGCATAGTTATCTGCTTCATCCTCATGTCCGAATGGCCGAAGGACTTCGGTCAAGGGCAGACCAAATGGCAGCGGATGAGGGACGGGTGGTCCACGCTGACGTGGGGTTATCTTGTGTTCTTTCTGGCCTCCATCCTTGGTATAATCAACTTCAATAAACCGCTCATCCCGGCATCCAACGCTTTCCAGAGTCTTGCGCCTATCTTCATTGGTCTCTTTGCAATCCCCTCCATGATAACCAATGTTATATCAAAGACAAACATTCCTCCGCAGTTCGTGTCCAAAAGCGTCCATATAAGGGCGCACCACATAATCCAGAGCGGCGTATCAGGTGCGGCAGGGGGCATGTACGGCGCTGTTACACCGGGAGTAACCCCCGGCCCAGCCGGTTATATGGCGGGTCATGCCACCGCCCAAGGGGGTGAAACGAATTTCCTCATGTCAATGAACGTCAACAGGATAGTTTATTACGTTGGCGCGGCCACGCTTCTGCTGCACCCCGACGTACATCTGAGGAGAGGCGGCGTATCCATGTTCATAGACCTGTTCGGTTACACGCCCAAGAGTTCGGCGGATTACTATATGGTCGTTTCCGCCCTCTGTTTCGCTGCATTCTTCTCATTCTTACTAATATTGGGTTTGTCAAGATTGGCAGGCAAATTCTTGAGAAAACTCGATTTCAGGATAATATCAATGATCAGTATCGTTGTGCTTATTGCAATCGTGGCCCTGTTCACATCATGGCAGGGTCTGATAGTCCTTACCGTAGCTTCCGGATTGGGCCTCTTACCCGTACTGTTCCAAACACGGAGAATGAACCTTCTCGCAGTCCTCCTGACCCCCATGTTCCTGAATATGTCGGGAGCAGGCGGCACCGTTGCAAAATTCCTGGGGTTGATATAGTGAAAGGTTTGACACATTACATAGTTGGCGTGGCCGTGGCGACATTCTTCATTGACGCAGTTCAAATGACCCTTATAGACAAGTCCTGGATAATTCTGCTGGGCGGTATCTTCGGTATACTCCCGGATTTCATGGATTTCCGTTTTGCAAGATACCTGATTGTACACGATTACGAGGTTACACCAGGCCACAAGGAGCTGAATCCCCGGGTGGTTGCCGATACCATAGTGAAAGCCATCGACGAAGCGGCCCAGACCGGGAAATCCGTAAAAATAAAGCTTCATTCCATGAAAGTGACCCAGGATCTCTGGAGGCAGTATTCTGTGCAGTTCGATACTGATCGTAAGGAAGTTATTGCAAGGATCGGACCGCTGGTTACAACAGGTCAGGCGGAACAACCGGATACCGCCCCAAAAGGTGACAAGGCCATGGCGGTAGCGAAATACAAGAGCGACATCAACCACACATACCACCTTGCGACGAATATCGATATTTGGCACGGGAACGATTACGAATTCGTCCCCGAGGGGGACAAGGTCAGAGTAGATTTCATACCCTGGCACAGGAAGATATGGCATTCGCTGACCGCCGCGTTCCTCTTTGCACCTCTGGGACTCCTGTTCTACGGCCTGGATTACGAAGGAATTCTCGCGTGCATCATAATAATCGTGGCATTCTGGTCGCACGTTCTCGCGGACCAGATGGGCAATCTCGGCTCGAATCTCCTGTACCCCTTCACCAAGAAGAGATCAAGAGGTTTGAAGATGACGAGCGCTGCGGACCCCTTCTCCAACATTTCCTTCGTATGGGGCGCGATTGCCATAATAATATTCAATTTCAACGCGTTCAACTACACCCATACCTTCATGATGTGGGGGATTGACAACTACAACGGGATCAATTACTTCATAGGATTCGGCGAATATTTCATGCTCATCGTGGTGATACCCATGGTTCTTCTGAAACTGGGAATAAAGTTTTACAAGAAGAAATTCATCACGAGGACGGTAAAGGAAGATAGACTATCGGATGAGGAAAAGGAGGCCCTAGAATCACTGGCGGAGATAAGCGATGTGGTAAGGGGGTAGTAAATGGTCACTAAAGGGAATTATATTAATGCAAAGGGTTTCACAGCTTTGGCCATCGTCGTATCGTTGATCATCCCTGGAATAATATCGCTACCACTGACTGGATATTCGGACAATATTGAAACAAGATCGGGTTTGGAAGTAGTTATCAGCGAACTTGCCCCGCATGGGAGCGGTTTCCAGGGGGAGGATTGGATCGAACTTCTTGTTGTGGAGGGCAGCGGGGATATCTCGCCCTACGTGCTCTCAAGCTTCGACAGCCTCGACGATGATGAGAGCTTTGCGAATTCCACCGTTACGGTGAACGCCGGAGAACGCCTGGTTGTCCATTACAACGGCAGCGTAGCTGACGAAACCGATATAACGGGAGATAGCAATGGTAATGGATATGTCGACATGTACATTGGCGGATCTGAGCTCTCGAGAACCCACGAACAGGCGGCCCTCTATACTGCTCTCGATTATTCAGTGATGGTGGACGCAGTATGCTGGAGCAAGGGGGATATCACCGCAAGCGAAGCTACTGACGCCCAGAATCTGGTGGACCTTGGTATGTGGCCTTCGAACTCTGCATCCGACATGGTTTACTCGGCTGATATCGACAAGGGGATAAGCTTAGCGAGAAAGGAGGGCAAGGACGACTCCGATAATGCCAGCGATTGGTACGTGGAGACAAATAGTTCTCCAGGGGCCTCAAATAAGTTTTTCAATTTCACCGGAGAGGTAATCCTGATCGGGGCATACATTTCCGGATCCCCCAAAGCATTCACAATAAAGGTGGTCAGGGGAGGTGGCGATGTTTCTTGTCTATCCATCTCCGATCTTGATCGCGCGCCAGTCTTTCTCGCCACGGAGCCCGTTACCCTCGCCCAGGATGATGAACTCAAGCTAATTTTCGGAACTGGGACCAATGAGACGGACGCCACCGGTGATTTCAACCAGAACGGTGTCAGGGAACTATTTACCGATCAGAAGAATTCCCCTACGGGTACCACGGATGCAGCAGTGCTGTTCAATGGACTCGCCGTTCTGGACGCTGTAGCTTGGTGCACTGACGGAAAGCTCAGTTCCGGTGAAATATCCGACCTCGAGTTTTTAATTTCCAGAAAAGTCTGGAACGGAAATACCAGCGAGGATTGCGTGAATGTCTCGGTTATGGGCACTAATAACGAGCTTGTTCGATCTGAGTTTAATGACACGGATTCAAAGGCGGACTGGACCATAAGCGGGGAGATAAACACTGATATCGATCTTAAGGAATTCGACTATGAAACTTTCCAGAACATCGATTCCGTCACTTGCGGTGTTTCGCCGGATTCCAGCTTTTGGCTGTTGGCCGGGCTGATAGAAAACGCAACTGAGAGAATCCAAATAGAGGTATATATTCTTGATAATTTCAAGATAGCTGAGAAACTAATGGCGGCGCTGGAAAGAAATGTTGAGATCAAGATTCTTCTGGAGGGTGCTCCTGTTGGTGGCGTTCCCGATATGGAAAAATACATCATGGAACTTATTACCGAAAAAGGTGGTGAGGTACGATATATCATCACGGACTCCGACGCCGGGATATCGGAGAGGTTCACCAATGTTCACTCAAAGTTCATGGTGGTAGACGGCAATAAAACGTTCATCACTTCAGAGAACTTCCGGGAGATCGCCATACCCTATTACGGTACCAAGGGGAACAGGGGATGGTGCGTCGTTGTGGATTCGGCAGAGGTGGGGGAATACTTCGGGAAGGTCTTTTCATACGATTTTTCACCCACAAGCCCGGATTCGTTCCCATTCACCCCCGGGCATGACACCTACGGTGGCCCCTCTGCCGCTTTCGATCCCAAAAGCCAGAAACCAACAGATGGGAAATACGAAAAAGTTTTCAAAAACCAGGAATTCACCGGGGATATCTCCGTAAGCCCGGTACTCTGCCCAGATCACACTGGCGATTTCCAGGCGATAATTCCCCTGATAGAGGGAGCAAAAAAAACCATATGGGTTCAGCAGCATAGCGTGAACGATTACTGGAAAGAGGGTTCTAAATATATCTCAAACAAGTATCTCGATTCCCTGTTGGACGCTGCTAGGCGGGGTGTGGAAGTAAGGATCCAGCTGGACGAAACATGGAAGAAGACAAACGATCACTGGGGAATAATTAACGAAACGAATGAGATCGCAAGAACGGAAGAACTAGACCTTGTGGCGAAGTTCACCTCAAACGATGACCTTAATATCCAGCTGGTTCACAACAAGGGAATAATCGTTGACGGCGAGAAAGTGCTGGTATCTTCCATCAATTGGGCCACCAACTCCATCTACAACAACCGTGAAGCGGGCGTCATTATCGAGAATGAAGAGGTTGCCGACTATTACGCAAAGGTATTCCTGTTGGACTGGGGTGTGAGCGATATCGGCGTCATCAAGGGAATCGTCACAGATCCGGACGGGAACCCCATTGGCGGGGCAGAAGTGAAGGTCGAAGGGACCGGTTTCAGTGAGATTTCGGAATCTGACGGCAGTTTCATCATAGATGACGTTCCCCCGGGTAGTTATTTTTTGAAGGTCACCGCTACGGGATTCGACGAGCACTCGCAGGGCGTCGAAGTGGAATTATGGTTGGCTGCAAATGTTACCTGCATTATGGGTTCCTGGGGAGCCATCGAGGGGATCGTAATGGATATCAATGGAGAACCCATTGAAGGGGTTAAAGTAACGATCGAGGGAACCCAAACAGTCACTTACACGAACGATAAAGGCCGCTACCGGATCGATAAAGCCCCGGTTGGTAAATATTATCTGACCATCACTCTGACGGAATACCAGGATCTTCTCACCCAGGTCGATGTGGAAAAGGGAAAGACCTACGAGGCGGAGTCAACAATTCAAAAAGAGGGCTCATCAGAGAATGGCGGAAAAGAATCCAATAAACCGCCCCTGTATCTTCTCTTGATTCTCGGGGTTATTCTCATTATGGTACTTGTGATCTTTTCCGCCATCATGCTGAATGCGAGGAAGGTGAGAGAACAGGAAAAGGGGAAGACCGTGACCCGTATAAGTGGCGATCAGCATCCTTTTGACGATAAGGTTGATAAGGAACCCTGATACCGATAGTATTTCGAAAGTGATGGGTCGGTATTTTTCATCACAAGAACAATGATAAAATATTAATTGTAAGAAATCCCTTAAGCTAATAGTAAATGGTCCAAAGGTGGCAAAATGAGTTTGAAATTTTCCCATACCCCAAAGTTAACTGCATTTGTAATTATCGTAACAATAATCATGTTTGTTCCCATTTTCATGGTTCCCCAACCTGCAAGATCACAGGCCTTTGCCACCGGGAACGCGCTTAGGGAGGTCCACCTTAGGATGACTGCAGACGGACTTTCACCCATTACACCAAAGGAAGATCAAACAGTCAGAAAGAAATCCGTACCAAACGGTTTTCAATCGGGTAGGGTCAGTATTTTTGGCCAGGTAGTTTTCAAGCATATGGGAATATGGGAATTGGATAAGATTGCGGATGTAATTACCATACAACATCCGGTAAAATTCATAATTTGGCTGTCCACATCAGGCACCACCAGCGGGGACATACGGTTCACTCTAAAATACGGTACCCTGGTTGTGGCCGGGCCCACTGTGCTGCAGGCTCGCAGCATAGCTGCCAAGGCAAAGCGATACGAAGTCTCATCGCACGCGAACCTAACCACAACAGACAGCGGCAAACCGTTACAGCTGGAGGTAGAAGCCAAAATAAACGGGAACGGGGTAATGATTGAATTTGGAGGATACCAGGAAGATTCGGGTGTTAGCTTCATGTGCGACGCCATCAAATTCAAAGCATTTCACGCTGAACAAAAAGAATTTTGCGTGGAATTCAGCGACGCTTTCCGGGCTCCCGTAAACAACCTATATCCCATACTTTTCGTGGACGATAATGCCATTTATGATGAGGAGGGATACATTATTGACCGGGGGAAATCCGAAACTGGCAACAACCTTTTCATATGGAAACTTATTCTCCGCCCCGGGGACCATACTTTTCTCTTGGGGATCTCATACTCCAAAAATAAGGATATCAACCTCACATGGAACACTCAAGTTGCCCTGCATGTGAAAGAAGAAATTAATCACGATAGTATTTGGGATAGAATGGACAAGGGGGATATTATTGTCATGTTCTTATTGATCCTCGGGATCGTGATATACTTTATTTCCACTATAGCAGTGCTCTCGGCACGAAGTTCCAAAAAAAATATATACGCACGCAAATCACCCATTCCGAACCGTTACAAGTTAATCGTCAAAAAGAGAATGACCGGCTTCCAGAAGAGAGCGAGACCTGTGGCCAGCTCGTCGGGTAAATCAAGAACCAACCGTTCTTTTCGTGCAAAGAAAAAATTCAAGATGTAAGAATTGATCAATTGATGGACCGATTCAACTATTCTCACTTATACCGTCTCTTTTCTGGAGTTCAATTGCCTCCACTAGATCAAGTTCACCTACGGCCACCCGGGCCGCCAGGGCTCGCGATATCGTCATCAACGAGCCGCTCTTCATTCTGCTGATCCTTTGAATATCTTTTATCTCACCCTGGGTGGGATTAATATCTATGGGGCGATCCACGGGAACTCCGGGCATGGACGATATAACTATGGCAGCATTGATATCGGGATCGTGTTTCGAGTGGGTAGTGCTGGTCTCATCGGCAATCTCTATTATAAAATCAAATTTTTTTACCAGTTCTATCAGGTCGTTTATGATGCGGTTTCGGATGGTCACCGCCTGATGACCCACCTTTACCTTTTTATTTTCCGCCTGATACGTGGAAAAGACCTTCTCTATGATACCTGAAACCTCACCGGGAGAGTAACACTTGTACTGATTTATCAGCTCACCGTCACCCATTACCGCCACACCGGGTGACTTGCCCGGGTCCACACCAATGATCAGGTACTTTATTCTCATGCGACCGCGGAGTATCTCGAGAGCTCTGTCCACGGCTCTTGGGATATCTTCCTCTGTTTCCACGGTGATTTTTCGGTGAAAATCCATCCCGGTCCCCCGGGACGGAGTAGTGATCAATACCCCAACTTTGCAGGGGATTGGCTCTTCCTTCGTAAGTGAAATAAAACTAACATTTCTCTTTTTCAATTCCTCGATCAACCTGTAATACAATCGAAATTCATCGGTCTTGAGGGCGATGATCTTCATTCCGCATCCCGTTTATCACTGGAAACAACTCGAATTCAGGGAAGAAATTCCAGTGGAAAGCCTATTCGCCCCAATCAACCGCGCCTTCCACTATATAATCCTCATCAAAGAACTCTTCTCTGGATCCTACGAACACATTGGTCTTTTCTTTTAGCTGAAATGCCCTTCCATCCATGGTCCGCACACCCCTGGTGGCAAAGGTAAGTCTGTTCTGACCGAGGTTCTGGAATCTCAACTTCATTCTCTCACTTTGGGATGCCTGGCCCTTTATTTCCTTTATCTTCCTGAAACCCTTCTGGTCCACCACACCCGACACCTTCAACATGATGTCCTTTATATGCGTATTCGAATTGTTCTTTATGGTTAATTCGGCAGGTACCCAGTCTTCGACCCTAGCTGCTTCCTCCAGCAAATGGATATTCACGTCGATATCGATCTCCTTCATCTCCATTTCCTTGAAGAACTGTTCGATCTGGCCCACCTCACGTTTGACATCCATTGCCTTCCCTTTTTTATATGCGTTCGTGGCCTTTTCCAGATGATCCCTGACTTCCTTGGGAACCATGCAAACCTTCTCGAAATTCTTCAACCTTTCCCGGAGAGCTTTCAGTTCGATGCCGCCTTCCCTCTTATCCTGTTCCTTTCTGGAATGTCTTGCCCGTGCTCTTGATAGGGCTGAATATGTGGCAGTGATGTAATCCTGGATCTTTTTGTAATCGTCCATGGTTTTGGCTCGCTCCATTTTCTCGATGATCTTCTCAACCAGGTTCTCGGCATCCACGATGTCCACGCCCTTGGAGCGATCCTGTTGTAGCTCACCGTTGAGGGCCATGAGAGCATTCCTGACATTGGCGTACATATTCTCCATGTTGGAGCGCTGTCTCCAGTCGATCTCATCCTTCACAATATCTAATTCGACACTGGACTGCCGGGCATATTCTTCCGCCATCTTGAAATCCGATGCCAGGAGCATTCTATTGGCCTCCCCCAGTATAGATTCGGCCTGGTACACGTTCACGCCCAGGTTCTTTGCGAGATAAAGCCGGGAAGAAACGTTCTCCACCTTATTCAATGTTTTTTGGTACTCTTTGACGGATCCTTCGATCATGGGCCCCGCTTTCTGCGCGAGGTCTATAGCTGTAAAGAAATCGGCATTGTAAACAGCATATTCCGCCTGGGAAAGAGTTTCCTGGACATTGGAAAAGATAATGTCAGGTTGAAGAGATATCTCATAATAGGAATCCTGGATCAATTTATTGACGTATTCGGTCTGGGAAATATCGAGAAGTTTCGTGAAGCTTTCCATCTCCTTGTAAGCGTTATCCAGGTCGTTGGCCTTGATATGGACCTTTATAACGTCCAGTTTATCAGGCATCTCCGGGTTTTCTATCTCCAGCTTTCGGCACTGATCGTTGCGGCGTACAAGTTCGTCCAGATAGGTCGATATCTGGGAATATCTTTGGTATATGTCTTCCGTCAGAGTCCACGCCTGGCTTGCATAGAGCATTGCAGCTTCATGGTCGTGATGTTTCATCTTGCTTCTAAGCGCTGCCAGGAGCCTTAAGGGTTTTTTCATGTCCATGCCCAGCTCCGAGTATTTTTTGATATTCGTAAGGCTCTGTTCAACAGTTGCGATTATCTCCTGAACCTTAAGATCGATATTATGGGCAGTATTCTTTGCCTTGTTCAAACGGTTACCTACGGCAATGTAATCTTTCATACCCCTGCACCGCTTGAACTGGTCTTTAGCCGATTCCAGCTCCTTTCTAGAAGCAGAAACGTCTACACCGTCGGCGGCCAATGATGTAAGATATCCTTCCATCTCTACAAATTCTTTATCAAGGTAATCCTTGAACTTTTTCGTCTTGGTAAGGATCTCCATGGTTTTTGTAACCTTTGTGCGAAACTCATCGCTCTCGTCCATAAAAAGTTCCCTCTACTTCAGCTTGATCTTGAAATCGTTTTCTATCTCTTCCAGCATATTTTTCGCTTCAAGGACACCAACACCGCTGTTGTTCGCATCCCGGATGGTCTTCTGGACCTCTTTCAGGACTTTCTTCCTTCGACTCTTTCTCAAAACGGCGGAGATCACAAAAAATGCGATGAGGACTATGAAGGCAAATGCGATGGAAAACATGAATGCCCAGAAACTGGCATCCTGTTTCACCTCTATATCCATATTCATTTCCCCACCTTCCAGAATCGAAACGGTTGAGTATTGTGAATCCTTCACTGTCACCGATATGTTGTGTTTTCCCGTCTTTGCTTCCCAGATAGCAGTGGCGGTCCTCGTTTCTCCAGGGAATATATTCGGGAACCAGATGACACTGAGCCTGACGCCGTCCACCATGAACGTCACGTTTACGTTCTTTGCAACCGCAGTACCATTGTTCCTGACATGAACTTTTAAATGGACATCACTTCCTTCCATGAAATCCTTACTTTCCAGAGGAACAACTATTACTTCCAGTAAAGGGGAGGTGATGAAAATCTCGATACTCTTCATCTCCGACCAAGCACTGTCATCATCCATTACGCTGAAGGTTATAATATGAGAGCCCAGGGAGATGTTGTGTCTAGCACGGAGATCCAGGTTCGAAACATTTCCAAGTTGACCATCGACGCTAGAAATCCAACGATAGTCCAGTATCGTTCCCTTTTCATACACAGCCTCATCCACTCCCCAACCGGAGAGCTTCATGTCGCTACCGCCCATTTCCATATCTTTTGAACGCGGTTTGATATAAGCAAACGGGATGTCATTAACCTCTCGAACCTTCACGGTAAAGGTAAAGCTGTTCAGTTCACCGGATGGATCAACCGCGGATACCGAGATATCCGCTTCACCGAACCAGTTCAGGGCAGGTTCCACTCTCAGGGAGTTGTTCTCCATAATGGAAAGGTTGATCATTGCATTCATGGTCTGGGCAACAAACAGCAATTCCAGATCATCGGGATCGGAAAAACGTTCTCCGATATCAATGAAACCAGTTGTATCCTCATCTATGTGTAATATTTCCGTGATACCTATGACATCGGGGGGATCGTTTACAAGGGTTACTACGAAGAATATGGTATGATAGGCCTCATCCTGCCCGTCGTTTGCGATGAATGTGATATTCTCCTGCCCGTACCAGTTATGAGCGGTTGTGATATTCGCGATTCCCGGGGAAATGAGATTAATAATAATATTGGTGGAATTGGTGAAGTTTATTTCGAGGGTATCCTCATCAATATCATAGAAGATATCAGTCATATCGATCTGGTACAAAGTATCATTATCCTCCTCAAGATGTATTTCCTCCGGTGCACCATCGAATACCATTGGCCGGTCATTCACGTTCTCCCAGCTGAAATTGAAATATTCCTCTACGTGATCCCCGTCCTTGTCCGAGAACTTCATTCGAACACTGGAGTTTCCATGATAGTTCTCCAATGGAGTGAAGACGAATTTGTTCGCCCCATCACCTGGGGTCACGGAACCTATCTTGAATTTATTGAAGGTCTCAAGAGACCAGGTCGTTCTCTGTGGATCGTTCCCATCCTCCACATCCCACCCGAATTCATTGAAATCCACAGTAATAGCGTGATCTTCCTTTGACATAAAGGTCGGTGTCGAATTGATCATGGGAAAATTATTCACCGCCTTGAAAGCCCTCAATTGCCAGCTTGAGATGAAACCACCCGGGTTAGTATACCTCAGTCGAAGGTCCAATATGGTATTAATGGGAATGTCCAGTGGCGGTGTATACGAAGAATACCAATAGGTCAATACCCCATCGTCATAGAGGTCAACAGATAATTCATTCCATCCGCCCTGAGCATCGCCAAGCCATATCTGGAGTGTGAGATTCAAGCCGTTCTCACCGAAAACGACATCTGTGAAATTCATTGTGATGGGAATCGTTTTTCCTCTATAAGCAATGGGTTCATGGGTGAAGTCAAGTACTTTAGGATATATCACCGTAATAGTATCGTTTATGGCGGTACCCCGGTTCCCAGCAACATCTTCCGCCCATATGTAGATCTGGTGATCACCCTCGGGGGCATCCAGGGTGTAATTCGTTCTATTGGTCCAGATGCCGTTGTCGGTCCCGCTTCCATCGAAATATGAGATATAATAACCCTTTATCCGGGAAGAGGGGGCCGCGTCCGAAAAACCGCTCCAGTTAAGATAGATGGTCTTGTCGGAGCAATGCTGGGAATCGTTCTCGATTTTTAGTTGAGCGGCCGCCGATGAAGGTGCAACAGTATCGATGAAGATATCGTCCGATACAGCATTTCCTATGTTAAAGGAATAATCCTGTGCCCACGCGTAAACAGTTGCGGGACCCTGATTGGATAATGTAATGTAATCGGTGGGCTGCCCGCCCCAAAGCCTGTTAGCAGGGATGATCGGCGGAGCCCCCGCCGTCCCCCATTTTTCCCATTTTGCGGTAATCCGGGCAGCCCCACCATCTTCGTAAAAATGCAATTCGAATCTATGAAAACCTCGTTCGAGATAAACATTCACCGTATTCTCTGTCCAGGCCCGGGCGTACCAATGGCTCAATAACCTAACGTCATCGATATAAAGGCGTGTACCGTCGTCCGATCCGATGGTGAAATTGTATGTAGTGGATTCATCAGCGAAAATGGAGCCGTTCCAGATTACCGAATACTGGTTATTACCGCAGCCGCCTCCCGGTCCTCCATTTCCGAAATTGCGGTTAATTGTAGCATCATATCTGCTGAATTTGAACTCGTTAAAGTTCACCCCGTTGTAGTAATAACCCCGAAGACCGCCGTTGGATATCTGGCCGTTAGTGGTCCCTTCGTTGTTGGTTGTTCCGAAGTAATATCCAGCCAAACCACGCGTGGCATCACTGTTATCAGAAAACCCGGCCCATCGGATCTGGGTGGAACTGGAATTCCAATTGGCAATATCATTCTGTAGGACTATGCTCCCGGTGGATGGCTTAACTACATCGATCAAAATGTTTCTGTAGAGTGCCCGGTTGTGAATATTACCAGCCCGATCCACACCCCAGACCCAGAAATCCACCCATCCTGTTTCAGCCGTATTTATCACACCGGTTGCCCCGGGCACAAAAAATCCATTGGACGTTCCACTGTTATTGACTTGATTATAGTAATATCCGGCCAACCCGGATTGGTCGGCCCCGGTATCGACGATCCCGGATATGCTATAATATACATTTGGGTCATTGGTATACCGACTCCCGTTCTCCAGCCTTAAACTTGCCCCTCCTGAAAATGAAGGACGGACCGTGTCAATATGAATGGAATCCGAAATTGCTATACTGTAGTGCCCGTATGCATCTTTCGCCCACACGTAAACCATAACATTCTTCCGGACCGGGGCATTGGGAATGTCAACGTTGGTTTCGGTTGTATAATTAGCGTCGGGCCCACCGGACCCGTTCACGAACGAGTAGTAGTATCCGGTCAAAGTCGGGTCGGTAAAACCCCCCCATGTGAGATGAAGGGTCCGGTCATTGGTCCATTCGTCACCGTTGTTTATCAATAACCATGCATTGGAGGCATCGGGTATGAAGGAATCGATATAGACAGAGTCCTCTGTTGCATTTCCAATATTACCGGCGTTATCAACAGCCCAAACATATATGGTTACGGTGCCATTGACAGCAGATGCTGAAGTGGCATTGGTATTGGCAGTATAGATACCGTTCGGCGTTCCACTTCCGTTTGTGAAATTGTAATAATACCCCTTTATACCTGCTCCACCCGAATCCGTGAAATTGCTCCATTCGAAAAAAATTTGGTTACTGCCAACATTCTCCGCACCACTTTCGATGGTGACATCCGCCCCTGAGTTATCTGGTTTCTCGAAGTCCACCTGCACGGTATATTTCTGCGAAGCAGTCGGACCGTTTGTAAGATCATCGGACGCTCTCCATTGTATGTAATTATTGCTTCCCACGGCGAATTCCACAGTGGTATTTGGGGTGTAAAGCTGCTGCGCGGCGCCTGCGTCACCAGTGGAGATCCATTGGCTCAGGGTTCCGTTGAAATATCTATATTCAATTGTATTCAGGCGAACACCGGAAGTATTGTCCCTGATATCGATCCCGCAAGTGACGAGGCTCTCGTTCACCCAGTCATTTGGCGATGGTGATGGGTTTTCGAAGTATATTTCCGTAGTGTCCACCACTATTGTATCCGTGGCTGAAATGCCGATATTTCCCGCCTTGTCGATGGCCCAAACATACACGTTCACCGTGCCGTCCTTTGCATTCGAAAGCACGCCGGGACTGGCGTAATCCACGGTTCCGTTGGTGCTACCCTGGTTATTATCGAACGAGTAATAAAAAAGATCGATACCGGACAGCTCCGCTCCCTGGTCTATGAAGCTTACCCATGTGAATGCCAAATTTGAATTGTTGGTTCCAGCCGCTCCCCCGTTTATGACGACATTATCGGGAGGAATGTAGGAAGGTGCGCTGGTATCAAATATTATAGAATCATTTTTAGAAGTCCCAATGTTGCCAACGTTGTCCTCGGCCCATACATACACCTTAACGAATCCCTCTAATAGATTCGTATCACCAATAGACGACTGATTGCCGTTCGTTGTATTGGTGTCTTCTTTTCCCTCCTTATTACTGAATGAATAAAAATATCGTTTAGTCCCCGAGCCTCCGTCCACACTGGCGTTCCAGGTGGTGTAGAATGTGGTATCATTATCTGCGTGAGTCCGGTTGTCCCCGAAGAAGTCGGCGTGAATTGTTATATTATCGGGCCCGGGAGGAGCGTCACCGTCCACCCTTATTATGAATGTCTGATTTGCAGGTACGCTCCCGGCTCTTCCCGGAAGAAGTTTGTTCACCGAGACATTGTACTCGTTCGAGTTATCAGACACCGATGATGATTTCATAAGAATACTGAAGGGTTGGCCCGATGAGCTATTATTATATCCCACAGCACCTGTTTCATTGATCACCGATATATTGAAATATTTATCTAACGGATAAAATGAAGGGAAACCGGCGTAATGGACCGTAGATCCTGAAAAGGTTAGATTCTCTTGTGTTCTTACCCAGTCGCCGCTAGAAAGGGAACCCTGGTGCTCTGCTGTCACCCCGAGAGAACCTGAAGTATCGAGTCCGGTCTCTACTCGAAATAGATTAGGAAAGTTCGTGCTGTTCGTATTGTTAGATCCGTCAGTTACGTTTAAACGTATGTCACATAATGCCAGATCGGGGAAGGTCCAGTTGAAATCCATGCGGAAATTTACAAATGTCGTATTCGCATCAATGTTACCCCAGTGGGTATTGTTGGAACTCAGATTTACGTGATCCGAAGGGTCTCCGCCGTTCATTTTGTAAAATTGAGTCGCATTATCCCTTGACCAGCAAAGGGTGATGTTCTCGTCGCCCGGCTCGATGGTGATGTTCACGTACTTAATATCGTTAGCTCCGTCCGTATCATTGATGGTGGCGTTGATGGAGTAAACTTTGAATCTTGCCAGGCAAACGTCCCCGAGCTCGCCATTTTCCAGTATGAGATCCTGGATATTCGGTTCAGCAAAGTCCAATTGCGGGCCGATCTCAGCCAAGGAAATAAATGAAAAAAGGTCCAGACCGGATAGGAGTAAAAGGAACACCACCGACAATACCAGTACAGGTTTAGCGGCCGAAACGTAATAATGCATTTTTCTCGCCATCATATGTACACCCAAAAAGCTGGAAATGGATATTCTCATAGGGACACGCGTTAGTTACAATTGAATATACTAAATACATACAATATTTCTATCCCAGTATAAGCAACGGTATATAAAATATCTGGTATATTATATATTAATTGTTGAACAAATTCTAAATCCTTATCCCTTTTATTATCTCGTTCACCATAGGCTTCCTAAATTTATGGGAAACGGATTGGCGTGATGAGTCTTTTTCGATTAACCGGAACGTAATAAACTGTTTTCTCGGATCGATTCTTCCACCAAAATCCTGGCAGATTCCAACAATTCGTCGGCCCTATCTTGGGTCATGGCATCCGAATAAAGACGGAAAAGGGGTTCGGTTCCCGACGGACGCAGGAGAAGCCATGAATTGTCATTGAACAATCGTTTCAGCCCGTCAATGCTGATGTCCTTAACACGCCCTTCCAGAAGTGCGGGGGTATTGTGAAAACGGTGGATAACACTTTCATATACCTGATCCTTCACAGCATCCAGACACAGCAACTGCGCTTTTGCCTGGTAGAACCGGGGGAATTCTTCGGTCAGCTCATGGAGTTTTTTCTGTCGCTCGGACATTATCTGAAGCAGAAAAAGGGTGGCCAATATACCATCACACCAGTGTACGTGCATGGCAAAATAGTACTTCCCGCTCTCTTCATACGCATAAACAGCCCTGTCTTTGTGAACCGTCAAGACCCTTTCAGTGTCAGGTTGACCGATCCGGCAGTATTCTATATCCACACCGTACTGTTTTGCAAGATAATCGATGAGGCCGGACGAGTTCACGGGAGTTACGCAAACAGGATCTTTTTTACCCGTTCTCCGGCATTTCTCAAATATCCATTTACCGAAAACCGCACCCATTACATCCTCCGATACCACTTCGCCCGTTTCGTCGACAAACAATACACGATCAGCGTCTAGATCAGTTGCGGCAGCGAGAGATGCATGATGTTCCATGAGTGAAGAAACGGTTTTGCCGAGAGTATGCTTTCTCGGTTCGGGAGATCGTTCCGGGTCACCTCGGTAGTGGTCGTGCAGCCTGATTACCTCGATACCGCATTTCTCGATAAGGGAAGGCATGATACCGGAGGCGGTCCCGTTCCCGGGGTCCACAACGACCTTGAAATTTTCTCGTAGGGCAAGCTTGGCGATGACATCCCGGTCCACGATATCCCCAATGTACTTTTCATAGCGACCCAAGACCCTACCGTCAATTTCGGCAGTCCCGATGGAGTGCATAACGATTTTCTTCGATCCTTTCAGGCCGTTGAAATAACGGTCCTCCACTTCCAATGCCTTGTTGTCGCTTATATAGGATGCCGTACCGTCCATGTAGATCAAACCCACCCTCTCGGGAGGCATGTGAGAACCGGTCACCATGACGCCCCCGGCTGCTTTCAATTCCTTCAAAGCAAATCCCAATGCGGGAGTGGGAACGATCCCGCAATCGATCACATCCAGACCCATGGACTGCAGGCCCGCCGATATGGCCTTCGAAAGCATGGAAGTACCAAAGCGAGTATCCCTGCCGATCACCACCTTCCCGGCACCCAGCCAGTCTCCAAAAGCTCGGGATAAGTTCATGGCGAGCTCAGGGGTAATTTCCGTGTTCGTGCCACCCCGCACACCGCTGGTACCGAACATTCTGGTTTTTTTTATTTCCATTATGACGCCCCTAACGAAAAATCAGACTCTGAACAATATCTTCTCACTCTTGAACATCCTTACACAGAGATAAATCAAGATGGATGCTGCCAGGACCGTTACGATAATATTAAGCAAAAGCAGGCTAACGGTCAATTTCCCCAAGAGCAGGTCTTTCATAGCGAATACCGACGATGCAATGGGGATCAAATATACTTTCTTCGATATCTCAAAATTGATGCTCATGGTCATAATCCCAAGGAAGATAACTATGAAGAACACCGGTGTCATGTAACTGCTTGCTTCCTTGAGATTCCTCGCAAAAGTACCAACTAAAATGATTATAGAGACCAGCACGGTTGATAGAGGGATGAGTATAAGGAAGAGACCGATTACAACCCAGGGGGTGAAGACAGCAAATGCCGAACCAGTACCTCCAGCGCCGAAAAGGATTCCCGCAGCAAGGATTATCCCAAGACCCCCGATGGTAAAGAGCGCCGACACGAAGGAAACCACCATCACAGAAATAATTTTACCTACAACAATGGAGGTGCGGGATACTTTATTTACAAGGAGGGTTCCAAGGGTGTTTCGCTCCTTTTCCCCGGCAACGGCATCGAGACCTATGCTCATGGCTCCGCTCATGAGGTATATGACAACGAAATACGGCAGGATCATCCCCAGGATGGAGCCGGATTTTTCTTCCGTTGTGGCAGTATCCAAATAATTATGATCAACAACCTTGAGAATATCCTCGTCGAGGGTTCTGTAAAGGACCAATTCGCCGCTGGCATTACGGATCCGGTAAATATGCAACCCGTCGGTGATCTCCCATAATCCTGTCGAGACCCGGGATACGGTTGCATCGCCGGTTAGCAATATTCCCCGATCCGCCAGCATCACTCCCAGCGTCGCGTTCAGACTTCCTTTCTCAAGGAAACTGCCGTATTCGGCGGGAAGGGCGAATAAAAAAATCTCTTTTCGGTCCAGGCGGCGCCCACGCTCATCCAGTATGAAATCCCATATAAGATTGATAAAGGTGTCCTTCGCTCGAGCCGAGGCTGGTATTGCTGATGAATAGGAGACAGTAATATTACCGGTGAGATAATCCTCTACGTTATCGGTGAAGTTATCCGTGAAACTAATAAATAGCTCCAGTTTTTCCGTTGATATGTCTTCCACAGGGTTAGATGAATTGATGATGGTAAAATTTTCCGAACTTTCAATGTATAAAATAAAATCCTCTGCATTGGTACCGTTCTCCAACGCAACATTGAAGATCCTTTCCTGCAGCTTTTGCTCAGAGATATAAAAGAAGCTTCCCATGCCCAGCAGGAAAAGGGGTAACAGTAAAAGAGGAACCAGGGTAACCGTTATCACAACCCTCTTCTGTCGTATGATGCCTCGAAGCTCGTTCGCGGCAATGACCATGAAATCGGGCATACCAGGCAGTTTCTCACGATGCCGGGGAATTTCAGGCTTTGGTTTTTCATCCATAACCGTGAAATCGGGCATATCAGGCAGCCTCCCTAATCTCAACCTTGTCAGCAAGCTTGAAGAAGGTTTCCTCAAGGGATTTTACTCCATATTTTTCGTTCAGTTCGGCCACTGTTCCGCTGGCCAATAATTTTCCGTTAAGTAGAATACCGATCCGGTCGCAGAGCTTCTCAGCTATAGCCATGTAATGCGTCGACACAATAATCGTCTTGCCTCGGGTCTTCTCCGCCATCAGAAGATCGGTAACGGATTTGGCTGTCATGATATCGAGACCGGAAGTCGGCTCGTCGAAGATTATAACCTTCGGATCGTGGATCAGGGCCACTGCAATGGCGGCTTTTTGAGCATTGCCGTGTGAGAGTTTGTCGATAAGCAGGTCTCGGTATTCCTCTATCTTGAAACGTGAGAACAGGAATTTCTCCCTCGCAGCAATTATCTTCTTTGGCATCCTGTTGAGCTTGCCGTAGAAGGTGACTAGTTCATGGGGGGTGAAGTTGGGGCTGAGTTTCATCTGGGCAGTCAAAAAACCAAGGGAACCCCGGACCTTCCCCGGCTCCTTTTCAGTGGAAAAGCCATTAACGGTTATCTGGCCCTTGGTGGGTTTCAGAAGTGTTGCCAGCATTCGTAGTGAAGTGGTCTTTCCCGCGCCATTGGGCCCCAGCAGGCCGTATATCTCACCCGGTTGGACCTTGAACGAAACGTCATTCACTGCAATGAGGGAGCCGCTCTTGGTTTCGAATATTTTTGTAATCTGTTCGCTTTTGATCAATCTATCGCCTTTGGGGGTTATCTAGAACACGGAGCCATAGAGGGATTTGGATAAATCAATGTTTCCTTATTATTGGATTATTTATTGTAATTGACTCGGGGTCAATTAAGAAAAAACAATACCGATAATTCACTCTCGAATAAAATCAGATATTACATTCTCCGTAGAGAGGGTGGATAGTTACAAAGTACCACTAAAGTATACGAATATCATTTGAAAAAGAGATCGATATATCCTAATAATCAGTTATCTTGCCACCAATCACATCATTTCAGCTCGTCTAGAAGTTCCATCACTTTTGTCTTGATGATGTTGAATGTTTTTCGATATTCATCCATTCCCTTCCCCTTGGGGTCGTCTATATCCCACATGATCAGGCGGGATTCTTTATTCGGAAGACTGTCTTTGATCTCTACCCCCATTCCCAGTTGTTTTCTAATAAGATCAAGAGAATCGTCCGGGGCATCGTTTTCTAGAAGACATTCAAGGTCGCATCCGAAGGTGACAACAAAATCCGAATCGATCATCCGGGGAACTTTTTTTGGCTTACCCACCCATTCGATACCATTCTCATGCAGTATATCGACCATAATCTGATCGACCTCACTCGTGGGGTGCGTGCCACCGCTTTCAAAGAGCAGCTTGGAATTCGTGTTTAACTCCAACGCCAATGCCTCCGCCATCTGACTTCTCAACGAGTTTTCCCTGCATATGAAAAGCACGGTCCGTTTCTTCAATTTCAAAAAAAGCTCTTCTCCGACGCAGTCCTTGGCATATTTACACCATTGAACGCAATTTTGCATATCATTGTACACGGTGAATCCGCATTTCGCGCATTTGATCATAACATCAATCGAGAAAAGTTCGACATCTGACCCGCATTCCGGGCATTTCTTTATCTTTAGAGTCGGCGTTTTCACGTTGAAAGTCCCTGGGCATCCCATTACCATTATACACACCTTTACTTTTCATTTTTAATCCAATATGGGTGGGAAATATCCTCGAATGCGCCAATGGCAGCAGTCGATCCTTCACCCACCGCCGTAACTATCTGTCTTACACCCCCGGTAACGTCCCCTGCAGCATATATCCGGGGTATATTCGTTCTGCAATTACGGTCCACTTCGATAAAACCGGACTCGTCAAGCTTGAGCCCGATCTCACTAGCCAGCCTCGTGTTTGGAATTTCACCGATGGCCGCAAAAACACCGTCCACCTTCAGGTTCTTCACCTCACCCGATTGAAGGTTCTCGAGCTTCACCCCCACCAACTCATCATCCTTCCCGACTATTTTTATTACGATGGAATTCCATTTTATCGGGATACTTTCTCGGTTTACGGCTTCTTGAAGATACATTTCACCTCTGAACTCATCCCGGCGGTGAACAATCGTAACCCTGGCACCAAGGTTATTCAGATAAAGTGCATCCGTCAGGGCGTTGTTTCCACCACCTACCATGATCACTTTCTTTCCCTTGTACAGATAACCGTCACAGGTTGCGCAATAGCTGACACCGTGTCCGGAAAACTTGGCTTCCCCCGGGACGTCAAGTTTTCTATGCGCGGAACCCGTTGCTATAATGAGTGCATTTCCCACATAATTATTCCGGCTGGTAATAGCTTCGATATGACGGCCTACCTTGATCTCACGAACCCCTTCACCCTCTCGAATGTGAGTGTAATTGGACGCCTGGGAGCTAATTATATCCATGAGTTTTTTCCCGGGAATATTTGAAAAACCCGGATAGTTCTCCACCACCGGAGTCACCGAGACCTGGCCCCCGATGACCTCTTTTTCCAGAACGACCGAATGAAGGCCGCTTCGCTCCCCGTAGATGGCGGCTGTGAGCCCCGCGGGGCCTGCCCCTATTATTATCAGGTCAACCTCGACTATTTCCCCCGGCTCCGTTGTGGGTTCCCATTCTTCTGCCGGCTCAAGACTCAGCAGTTCGGCCATGAACCTCTCTTCCGGCTCAAGTCCTTTGCTTACCGTAATATCGTTTATGATGGTATGCGGGACCGCGCCTACATTGTACTTCTTTGCAAGGTCCGGGTTCTCGGTTGACTCCACGCACTCGGCGGAGATCATATCGGGTCTATAAACGGCGGCTCTGAAAGCGTGCAACACTTGATTCGGGCAGTAAGGGCACCCGGGAGTGACGTAGACCTGGACGTGCCGTTTCTCGGAAAGGTCGTCCAGTATCTTCCGGGAATCCTCGTTGAGACCACTTTGTCCCTTTGAGATCAACATAATGGTCTCTATGAAGGAGCGTCCTTCCTCACCCACCGGGGCTCCGGTATACCGTATTTTGTATTGCTCAGGATTGATAAGAACGGTGGGTGATCGCGTAACCATGTATTTTTCGGATTTTTTGCTATCGAGGGTGTTTACCCTTGCCTCGATCTTATCGGACAATCGTGCAAGATCGTTGACGAAAAGCATCGTCAAAATGTTATAGGGGTTCTCGGAGCCCTCGTCCACGAACACCTCGAGGATCACTTTCCGGTCCAATTCCTTGAACCTTTCCTCTAACATTTTCCTGCTATCCTCAGGAATGAACCATTTATCCTTATCATCGTCAGTCATCCGACTCACCTATTTTATTGGCTTATAACTTATTAATCCTGTCTCAAAAGTGGACACGAAAAAACCGAGAACTAACCAAAGCTGAACTGTTGGAATCGTTCGGCCTTCGCTTTGCATATGGGACAGATGGGAGGAGGATATTCCCTTGCACATAGATAACCGCATACCTCGCATCGCCATACGGGTATGGAATTCTTCCGGTCCTTTACGGAAATGATATCATCTTTCAATTGGTGCATCGGGATTTTAGATTCTTCCATGGCACCATCATACTCCATGGCGGCTTTCTGAACCTCCGGAGGGCGACGTTCGGGAATAGAACTCATTCTGGAAGGGTCATCCATCATTTCCTTCGACACGAAAAGAGCGCAGAAGCACATCCCGAACTCGTCGACATCGGCGTCGCGGTACTCGCATGGGCAAATGATATCCCCATCATATGTTTTGCTCCCTACTGCCACCCTGCAAGGACAGGATCCGTAACCGTAGCGTTCCTCGTTCGTCGAAAGACCATCAATCAGGTCATCGAGAAGTTCCTTGTCCGGGCAAAGATAATAACCGTTTTCGGCAGCATCCGTTTCCATACGCGTTAGAATATCAGTAGTACTCATTATAATAGCACCTCTCGGATCCGGTCTTTCTTAAATCCCACTATGACCTCTTTGCCGTGGTCCACGACCAATGTGGGGAAACTTTCCCGGGGGTTGTGTTTCCCTGCTTCTTTCATGATCTTTTCCTTCTCACTTTTGGGAAGAAGGTCTACATCGACATACTCATACTCAATGTCCAAAGCCTTAAGTAGTCTTTTCAACTTTTTGCACCAGCCACAAGTGCTAAGAGTGTAGATCGCAACGTGATGTCCACAGTTCTTTCCCGGAACGTTTTTCATACAGTTCATATCATACACACTCCTTCTCATTGGACTTGGGGATTGAACTGGATTCATTTTCCTGTCCATCAACGTTCCCATCCTGATTCTTGTAATCCTTTATAGCCTCGTGAAGAGCGTCTGCAGCCAGGTTCGAACAGTGCATCTTCAAGGGAGGCAGACCGTCAAGCTCGTTCGCAACATCGTTTCGTGTTATCTTCAAAGCTTCATCCACATTCATCCCTGTGGCCAATTCGGTCACCATGCTGCTGGTGGCAATGGCCGATCCGCATCCGAAGGTCCTGAACTTGATATCGGTTATTACGTCATCATTGACCTTTATGAATATTTCCATAACGTCTCCGCAAACGGGATTGCCAACCTTTCCGTAACCGTCACGGTCCTCGATAACTCCCACATTTCTCGGGTTCATGAAATGGTCCATGACCTTTTTGGTGTATCCTACCTGTACCATATCGTTTCACCTCCTTTCTTTCCTTATAACGGTGACAGCATTCTGAGTCTCTCTACCGTATTCTTTGCCGCTTCCACTATGAGCGGTACGTCTTCCAATGAATTCGAATGCCCCAGCGTCAGCACCATAGAGCCGTGAGCTTCTTCATGCTTCAAACCTATTGCCAGCAGAACATGGGAGGGCTCCAGGGTTTTCGAGGAGCATGCCGAACCGGTGGATACCGGGATATTGTACATATCCATTGACAGCAATATACTCTCTCCCTCGATCCTGCTGAAGCGGAAGCTCGCATGATTTGGTAGACGGCTGACGGGATGGCCTGTGAGATACGATTCATCTATTTTTAATATTTCTTCAATGAGCTCGTCACGTATCAGGGACAATCGCTGGCTTTCCGCAGTCATTTCTCTTTTGGCGATCCTTGCAGCTTCTCCCATACCGGCTATAGCAAAGAGGTTTTCCGTGCCGGAGCGGAGGCCGCGTTCCTGTCCGCCTCCCGGGAGGATGGATTGGATCTTCACCCCTGGTTTGACGTACAGAGCACCTGCGCCCTGAGGACCGTACATATCGTTTGACGAGAGCGACAGAAGGTCTATACCGTCATTTTGAACGTCTATGGCTATTCGTCCTAAAGCAGCGGTTGCATCCACATGCAGGTAGGAGCCATTCTCGTGGACGATATCACTTATTTCCTTTATGGGTTCTATGGTTCCAATCTCGTTGTTCGCATACATTACGGAGGTCAACACGGTATCCTCTGTCAAAATGTTTCGAAGGGATTCGATATCCAAGATACCGGTTGAATCCACAGGAATTCGGCTCAACTCATATCCATTTTTCTGAAGCTCTTTCATGGGATTGAGGACGGACATATGCTCGATTGCACTTGCAGCAAGCTTCTTTCCCTTTGCTGGATTCCGAAGAGCGGTTCCCTTGATAGCTATGTTATTGGCTTCGGTTGCACCGGCTGTAAATATAATGCACTTTTCATTCTCTGCATTGATCAGCTCAGCGACCCTCTCCCTGGCCTCTTCCAGGGCTCTTCTTGCTTCCAGACCGGATGAATGTAATGACGACGGATTTCCGAAATCCTTCATCAAAAATCGTTTCGCATATTCGAAAACCCGAGGGTCCACCGGCGTTGACGAAGCATGATCCAGATATATCCGTTCCAAGTTCTCACCCTAAAACCACATTGTCGCGCCTGCATCGAGTGCAAGGTCGTTCAAGGTCCCGGCTCCAACGATCTTCACTCCGGGGATCAATTCCACTTTCTCGAGACCCAGCATCTGCTTTGACGCCTCGCATGCATATATAGTTATTCCCATATCGAGAGTTTTCTGGATCATCTCCGCGACACTGGGAAACGATCCGAGTTTTATCTTCTCAGCTTCACCGGACATCAATATTTTGAGGCCCGTACCGAGATAATACACCTCCGCTTTGATATCCATCATCTTTGCGGTCTGCGCCAGCACCAGCGGCGAATACTGCTTTTCAGGGCTGTCTGTGGTCTGTACATATAGAATGTAGTTCTCATCTTTCATATAACTTTACCTCATTTATAGTATTTTATTCGTTATGTTTGGATATAAATCACTGTATCCATGTCATTTCATTCGTCGGATAAAAAATGTCAATATCGAATCCTCTTTTTCAAATTTCAGTAGCTCATGTCCGGTCCTTTTGGCCCAACGCTTGATATCCTCCTCGGCGGCCGGATCATCCGCCTCAACCTTCAATATCTGACCCACTTCTATCTTGTCTATTTCCTCCTTCGTCATGGAGATGGGCATGGGACAGTAAAAACCCACACAATCCAGTTCAGCATCAGGTGCAATTTCCGTCATTTTCAATTCCTCCAACTGATTTTATTAAAAATTCTCGCTACCACTGCAAATGCTATAGGTCCCTGCAGGACCGGTGCCAAAAGGAATCCTAAGAGAGTATATCAATTCTCAGTC
>JASLWR010000079.1 GCA_030740765.1 Thermoplasmatota archaeon | reverse complement strand
CCCATTACATTCCGGCGCATCAAATAGATACGCCTGAGCCTTCGATTTCCTTCGGAAACCTACAGGCCACAGAAACACTGATACCACAGAAAAGAATTTATTAATTCTGTGCTTCAGTGGCTAAAAAATGGGGGGCTATTAATGATGAAAAAAAAATTGGACGTGAGAGACATGGACCGATTGGTAAGACAGCAAAAAGACGTAATAAAAGAGGAAGTGGATTACCCAGGCGTTATCGGTACGAAGATACAATGGCTCCTCAGACAAGAGGACGGGATGCCCAACTTCCAGATGCGAAGATTCACAATGGAAAAGGGCGGGATTATTCCTCTGCACTCCCACGACTGGGAGCACGAGGTCTTCTTTCTTTCCGGCCAGGGAGCGCTACTTAGTGAAATCGGTGAGATCCCGGTGAAAGCGGACGATGCGGCATATGTGGATGGATCGAAGAACCACGGATTCAGGAACACGGGAGATGAGGATTTCGTGTTTCTGTGCATGATACCTGTGACTGAATAATTGAAACTTGATGACGATAGTGAATTTCAGAAACATAAGAACGAAGACGGCACGTTGAAAAGACAGCTTTTTCTGTACACAAACGCTATTTCATGCTGCCTACAATGAACCCAAGCGACGATATCAACAGGGCTACCTTCGTGGTCTTCCTTGCCAGTGCCGGCGCCTGCAGTTGTATGAATATTGAATATAACAATATCCCGTCGCCTACCACCAAGAACGGGAGATAGTAAAAATTGAGCATTCCCAGCGGAAAGAACGGCAGTGGACCGATAAGTATCGCAAATAACAGGAATGACGATGCGATGACCGCGGATTTCTTTTTACCTATCTTCCGTGGAAGGGTATTTCTCTTCACGTCCCCTTCCATGTCTTCGATATCCATGATTATCTCCCTGCCCATTATAGCACAAAAAGCCAGAAGAGCCAATATGTGTGCGGTATTCAGCTTCAATACATCAGCAGGTGGCAGAACCACGAAGCTGCCGAATATGTATGTCAGGGCCACGAGGATGCCGACCATTGCATTGCCGGCAATACCTATCTTCTTGAAGCTCAACTCATAGAATACGAGGATGATGGCCCCGATGATCACAACTATTACTGAAAGAGGGCTGAAGAACCAGACGAGGAAGTTGACACAGGCAAGCCCTCCTATGAATATGCCTATGGAGAAGACCAGGGCTCTTCTGGGAGTGATATTATTAGAAGGAATGGGACGCTCGGGGTGATTTATCCGATCCTCCTCCCTGTCGAGATAATCGTTCAGAACGAATCCTCCCGCACAGATGAAAAAAACGGTGAAAAAGGAAAGAATAAGGGCCGGTATGTAAAGAATGACATCTTTCCCGATGATGACGAGTGCCCCTATTAATACCGATAATGCAGCCATAAAACTTGTGACTGGGCGAGTGATTTTTAAGAGATAATGCATTTTAGGAAAAATTCAATCATTGTATATACCACTATGTAACTATTAATGAGCCCGGTAATTGCGGATTCAGCTCTATTGATAGAGAGCAGAAAATGTTTCCTCATTCCGTTTTCTGCATAATGAAAAACTCGTACCCGAAATAGTCCGAATACTTTTTGTAGGTCGAAACCTCGCTCAGCGAGTTGCCGAAGATTTCCATTGCGACCTTATTTCCCTCGTATTTTCCCATCAATTCATGAATAAGCGCTTCCATTGGGTCATAGAAATTATCCAGCCAAGAGGAAACCGGTAACGGGAAATGCGAGATCAGGCGGAACTTTGCCCTGCGGATCATTTCAATATTACTTTCCACATCCGTTATAGCGGGATATTCTTTCTCCCAGAATTCTATGACGGGCCGGGGTGGATCGGGCCTGAAAAGAACCGCTTCGGTAACCGCGAGGTAGCCGTTATCCTTCAATAGCTGGCGGCACCGCTCCAGGCCTTTGGCGAATCCCATGAAATACAACGCTCCCTCCGACCAGACGACATCAAATGTTTCATCTCGGAAATCCATTTCAAGCATGGAGCGATTTATCGGTTTTATCCGGTCCTCCAATCCTTCGCGACGTGCATTTTCCATCAACTTATCGAGAAAGGGCTGGTAATTGTCGAGTGCGATGATATTGCCGTTTGAGATCCGTGCAAGCTCAAGGGTCTGCATTCCAGGGCCGCAGCCGATATCGAGAATATTCGGTTGTAGCGGCAGACCCTTCATGACCGAGAACGCTTTTCGAGTTGATCCGTTATCTCCCGGACCACCCCGGGGAATCCCCGAGTAGAGTTCGTAGAAGTATTCCATGCCCTTCATTTTAGCACCTGATTCGATTTATTTGCTGTCTGATTGAATACAATTGTTATTTATTTGTGTATCTCGTGTGTTATCCTGGGATATTTTCATAGCATTGAATGTATGACCTTTTCTCTCTTATCTAAAGAGGGCTTGCGGCCCTCAGGCGTGCGCAAGCCCGATCTAAAAAGAATAAGAATCAGAAAGGGGGTTTGCCCCCGGCTTCTGCGGCAGCAGAAGGAATTGTCTATGCTAATTGTGAAATTGATTTCATACCACACCTTGGAAGTTGGTCCTATTCATCATCATTTGGTCCAACCCTACCAAGATTAACATTTTCTTGCGGTTTCCTTTTCCGCCTGACCGATAAAGCAATAAAAACTGCGATCAATAATACAAACACTACACCAAACGAAACCAAAATCCAGGTCTTTGAACTACTATCCGTTGGATTTTCAGAAATATCGTCATCTTCAGTGGTTTCTGGACCATCGTCATTCAGGGGCCTATTATCCGGATCGTTTGGGTAGATATCCAGTTCTAATGGAGGATCCGATGTTGAATCATTTTGGTTCATCCCTGGATTCCACTTATCTGGCATACCGTCGCCGTCAGAGTCGAGGGATGCAGCGGGATCCAGAGGGAATGCATCCAGATGTAATCCGGTCGTCGAATTTGTTTCGTTCCTTCCAGGATTCCACTTATCGGGATGACCGTCTCTATCTGTATCAATTGAAGCAGCAGGATCAATTGGAAAATCGTCGAAAATATCAAGGATGCTGTCATTATCTGACCCATCGGCCTCAATATTTGGTCTTCGTTCCCATTGAAGATGGGGGTAATCAATATATTCGTTTATTTCCCAGATGCTATCTAAATCCCACTCCACCTCTGTGAAAGTACTCTTTGTCATCATCTCGATTGTAGTTTTACCGATACCACCATCACTGTTTGATTGATGGGAAGTTTCCTTATCCCAGAAACCGTTCTCGACAATACCACTCAAATTGAATCCCACTAACCCACCGAAATCTATATCTCCCGTCACATAGCCTGTTGCGTAGCAGTTCTTTACCGTGCCCGAGTTAAATCCCACTAGCCCACCAACATTCTCATCTCCTGTCACATTGCCTACTGCGTAGCAGTTCACTATCCTAATACGATAGCCATCGTTCCATCCCAATAGGCCGCCGACACTCCAATTACCACTCACATTCCCTGTAGCAAAGCAATTCTTGACCGTGTCCGAGTTGCCTCCCACTAGCCCACCGACAACATTACCTCCAGTCACATTGCCTGTTGCATAGCAGTTCTCTAATGTGTCCCAGTTCATTCCCACCAGTCCGCCGATGTATTTCAAATCTCCAGTCACATTGCCCGTAGCGGAGCAGTTCTCTACTGTGCCCCAGTTCGTTCCTATCAGTCCACCGATGTATTCCCAATCTCCTGAAACATTGCCTGTTGCATAGCAGTTCTTCACCGGCCCATTGTTCATTCCCACAAGTCCACCAGTTTCATTAGCTCCGGTAACGTATACTGTAGCATAGCAGTTCACTATCATTCCGTATCCGATAAATCCCACAAGTCCACCGACAAACTTATCTCCTGTTGCATTGCCCGTTGCGGAGCAGTTTTGTACCGTACCTTGATTTACTCCCACAAGTCCACCGACGATTTCTACTCCAGTCACAGTGCCTATAGTATAACAATTTTCCACACTGCCATCGTTGTGTCCGATAAGCCCACCAACATCCTCATCACCGTTGACGTTACCTTGAGCGGAGCAGTTCAATAGCATGCCTGCATTGAATCCCACGAGCCCACCGATCCACATATGACCATTGACATTACTATTGATTATGGAAACATTCATTACACACCCACTATTAGAGACTATGCCAAACATACCTAAATTACTATTTTTATAATAAGTTGTTTCCAAGTGCGATATCAAATGACCATTTCCATTGTACACACTTTTTAGAATCGGTATATGAAACCCGTTCTCGGAAGACAGATCGATATCGGCAGTTTGTTTGAACTTCTAACCGGGAAAAGTACCGAATTGTAACATATTTTTCATATCCGAAACACTAGAAATATTATAGTCATTCGTGCCGGGTATTTGGAAAAGATAATCATCTATATTTAGTGATTTATTACTATTTATCCAATCTTCGAACACGGTTTTATAGATGCCAAAAGGCGTAACATAATGCTTGTTTTTTACAGCGATATAATTGATGCAATAAAAGGAATTGGAAATCTGATCCATGGAGTAAGAGTGTTTGTAGCTTCCTACAAGTCCACCAACATCCCACGAACCGCTGATGTTCCCAATAGCATAGCATTTCTGCACCACGCCACGATTGTCTCCTATGAGCCCACCAACGCTGGAATCGCCGTTAACATTTCCTATTGCAGAGCAATTCCGCACCAAGCCAATATTCGTCCCAACTAGTCCACCGACATCCCAATCACCGCTCACATTGCCAGTTGCGTAGCAGTTCTTTATCGATCCACTGTTTGATCCAACCAGTCCGCCGACATATCCATCACCAGTCACATTGCCAGTTGCGTAGCAATTCTCCACTATGCCACAATTCCATCCTACTATCCCCCCGACATCTCTATGACCGTTTACCTTGTTATCGACCAAAGTGATGTTGTGGACATATGCATTATTAGAGACACAACCAAATAGACCAGTTTCATACCACGGCGATCTGTTGATATATAATTCAGTGATATTGTGTCCCTTTCCATTAAAGCTCCCATAGAATCGATTTCCTCCCGCCCCACTATCGTCCCCGATGGGATAAAAACCCTTCCCATTATTCCAGTCCTTTGTTTTGCTTGCATCAATATCCCTTACCAACATGTAATCCGCAAACAAGTCCAGATTCATATCCTGCAATTGTGATAAGTTTGATATCTGATAAGGATCATTTTCAGTCCCATTCCCGCCTGCAAAACTGCTTCTTAGGTCCACATTATATGCAGTTATAAGATTAGGAATCCTGAAATGTGTACCCTTCTTATCAATTCTAATCGAGCGTAAACCGATGAACGCACACGAACTTAGAAGGAGAAAAATCAATAACAGAGTAACAACTCTTTTGGAATACATGGTAACTCCATGATTATTGAATCACGATACATTGTAAAATAAGGTTTTCATCATATATATTTTCAATGGTGCGAATCTCGATGAATCAGGTTTCACATCATATCTATCAATAATTATCAATAACAGCGAAATTGACAAATAGATATTTATGTCATAACTACCGATATTCTCGTAAGTTGTGACTCAAATGAAAACATCACTTATTTGGAAACGTTTGCTCATAGTGGGGAAAAAGATCGTGAGATCCAGCGAGATAAAAAGTCTTGCGCGCGAGCTGGGGAAGAACGAAGAAAGGTCTCTTTATTACCTCCAGGAAGAAGGTTATATAGTTCGGATATTCCGGGGAATCTTCTATGTCAAGACCATGGAGGAGAGGGAACTGGGGACTTTCAATAACACAATATACGAAATAGTGGCGTTGGCTCTTAAAGAGAAAGGAGTAGAAAACTGGTATTTTGGTTTGGAGAACGGCCTCAAAATTAACAACATGACACACGAATATTTCACCATCGATTATGTGATAACAGATTCGTATCGGACAACCAAGGTAATTAGGATATGCAACACTAGGTTCCAGTTCTTTAAAAGAAGCATTAAACAATTTCAAAACGGGATTCTCCAAAGAGATGGGGTGCGATATTCCAATCCGGAAAAAACTGTTTTGGATCTGGTATACCAAAGGTATCTGGATTCTGGGGATTCGGATTATCTTCTCTTGCCAATAAAGGAATATCGCGAAAAAATAGATCTGCGGATGACAAAAGATTATCTATCCATGTATCCTCCTTCGTTTCAAGCAAAGGTGGAGGAATTTCTATGAAGGGGTTTTTTGATCAGCTCAACCGGATAACCAAACCTGGACGACCGGATATAATTGAAAAGGATTTTCACCTACACCGATTACTGCACGAGATCTCCCGGAATGACTATTTCCAGGAAAAACTGCTGTTTAAAGGTGGAACGTGTCTTATTAAAGCCTATACGGGATACCATAGGTTCTCGGAGGATATAGATTTCACCTGGAGCGACACAACTCTGTGGGAGGGTAAAACACCCAGCCAAACCAGAAAACTATGCTCCGGAGAGATTGATGTTTTTATAATATTTCTTAGAGAAATTACCGAAAAACTCGGGCTTGTATTCTCAGGTGAAAAGACAGATCCTTCACAGGTGGAAATAGGCAGTGGCGGGAGGATGGCAAGGTTCTTTATTGCTTATGATTCCGAGTCATTGGGCATTCCCACAAGGATAAAGATAGACATAAATTTTGTAGACAAGACATTGTATCCCCATGAAACTCGCCTTTTAAAAAGCTTCATAACAGGCTTGGAAAACAAGGAACTACCGTTTCTCTACAAAGAAGCGTGGAACGAATACAACAGGCCGATAGAAATCAAATGCTACGATCCACGTGAGATATACACCGATAAGGTCCGTGCAATAATGACCCGGCCCATATACAAACTTAGAGATACAATCGACATTTACACCCTAGAAAATCAATATGGATACTCGATTCCAAAATTCGAAAATCAAATAAAAAGAAAGACAAATTTTATTTTGAACCTTTACACGAGATACCGAAAAAACATAGCCATTATATCGGTTCCTGACAGAGACTATTTTAAAGAGAAGGAAACCAAACTATTAATAAACCAAACTCCAAAAGATCTTCATAACAGTATCCAACGAATACACAACCAGATACGACAACTCCAAACAGAGCTCACCAAATCGCGATAAATTAATAAATTACCTACTTTTTTACATTGCTTTCAGGTCTCCTTTGGAAGATGAGACCATAATACTTAAGTAACGACAATCATATCAAACCGGCGTGGTAATAAGCAAGTTTCAAAAAATAATCGCAGGTGTGGTGGTAGCGTTAGTAATATTTGGAGGAATTGCATATTTTTCCTTCGGCGGTTCACGGCGGTCCGCTCGATTCTTATCTTACGGGCTCTGGGATGCTGGCCCATACCTATAACCACATCCGGGGCAAGCTCGCGCAGTTCGTGGAGAAATATTTCCTCATCGAACTTAACATCAAAAATCTTTTTTGTGAGACCTTCTCGGTCCTTTAAATGCCCCAGTACCTTCATGGTGATGTTATCATGCCATTTCATGTAAGGGCCGAAGCCGTGGACGAGAATTTTCATAACGATTCCTCAATTTCAAGTAACCGCTCCTTCACCCCAATCTCCATCTCGCACGCTTTGCATGTTTCCCCTGACGTTGGCTGATCGCATCGTTTGCAACGATTCAGCTCGCCAGGCTTATCCTTTCCAGCCATACATTCGTATATCTCGTCGTAACTCCCCAGAAGCCGGTGCCGGGTTCCCGGTGTGTTCTTCTCTATTTTATTGATAATCTCACGAAAGAGTCCCCTGTGCGCGGTGGCGGCATACGGGCATACGGAATCCTTGAACGGAATGTCATTAAGATAAGCCCACAGATAGGTTTCCTTCTCCGGAATGGTCCGAAGTGGCATTATTCTGGGAACCAGTCCCGGAAGTACTCGCCGGTGAGGCCCCATGCGTATCAACCGCTTCACGTCACCGTTGAACACGTTCATGGCAATTGACTGGGCCATGTCATCGAGATTATGTCCCGTTGCAAGCACGTCCGCCCCCAGTTCCAAGGCTCGCTGGTTCAGGCATTTTTTCCTCCACACACCGCAGTACGAGCACGGCGTCAACGGCTCGGCCACCCTCGAGGTTTCGTCCATGGTCAAACCCACGACCTCTGCGAACGAAATTATTTCATGAGGTACGTCTATCATTTCGCATAACTTGCTTGCGGCTGAAATGCTAGGGGGCCGGTACCCCTCGACACCCTCGTCCACGGTTACGGCTGTGAGCCTGATCTCGGGATTCTTACCCAGTATCTCCTTCAGCGACCATAGTACCGCCGCCGAGTCCTTACCCCCGGATACTGCAACTGCAATGTTTTTTTTCTGACGGATGTCAACCTGCCACCGTATCTCCTTGCGTATTCTTTTCAGAAAAAAAATATTGAAATGTTTTTTACAGAGATGCGCGCCGCTGTACCTGATGAACGTGACTGCCTCCTTTCCGCACCTGCTGCATGATACCATATAACCACATATCATTAAAAATCAGTAGAAGAAAACGACCTTCTTTCCGGCAAATTTCCGGTCTATGACAGCAGGAACGTCACCGGGATCAACTATTCCCTGCTCTGTAATTATACCCGTTATCAGCGATGCTGGGGTCCTGTCGAATGCAGGGTTCAGAATTGTCACGCCGGGGAAGTCCCCCGGGTCTGCAATCTCTCCGGGGTCTCTAAGCTCGATCTTGGTCTCGATTCCGCTCCTGGTCCGGGGCGAGAACTTGAATATCTCGGCGCATGTATAAAATGGCACCCCGGCGTCATTCGCCGCAAGAGCTATCTGCCATGTGCCAACCTTGTTGAAGAGGCTGCCATCGCTGGCTATGGTATCCGCCCCCACCACAACAATGTCCGCATCATCCATATACAATCTTGCCGCGGAATCAACCAGCATTTTTACCTTAATTCCACTGTCTGCAAGCTCCCTCGAGGTAATACGCCCCTGGTACCTTGGCCGCGATTCAGTGGAATGTACCGTTATCGTTTTCCCCTCATTGTGGGCCCGGAGTATACACTCTATGGCTGCGGTGGAATTGCAGTGCGTGTGGACGGTATAACCCTCTTCAATGAGACTCGCTCCGAAGCGGGTAAGCCCGTCCCGGGCCTCCAATGCCTCCCTGATAAAAATATCCGCTCCCTCTATTGTGTCGGACAGCATAATATCCAACTTCTCGTCTGGCCTCACGTAATTGAGTACTGATAAAAGCGCATTTTCGAGAGATACCGCCGTGGGTCGTGTATCATACAATACCTTGGCCGCTTTTTCCAATGTTTCATAGTAAACTGCCTCGACATTCGAATATTTCTCTGCGAAGAGGCGAAGTGCATAGGCGCCCATTCTCGCTATCTTGCCCGCGCCCCGTATCTTCATATTCTCGATATCAATGGCCACGTCGAGATAATTTTCATAATCACTCTGAGGATCGGTCCCGCTCATTTCGTTCACCTTAAAAATATCATATCGCGCAACAGGACACAGCCCATGAAAGTTATAACATCTCGGGTATCTTTTTTCGTTGTATGTGCAGCAATTTATTCGTATGAAACCCAATACACCAATTCCACTCAATTACATGTACTGTCGAGATCATTGAATTCTATTCTTCATACCAAAAATCGGCCTCTTCATTATCGTCTAGTATTTCTTCTTCCCAGAAATCAACGTCCCCCCCATCCAATTCAAATTCCTCTTGTTGCTCCTCTAGCTCTGGCCGGTCATCTTCATCTTCCCCTTCATCCTCTTCATATTCCGCATCCTCCTCATCCTCATCATCTTCCTCGACGAACTCAGGCCGGTCATCCTCATAACGGTGGTCTTCCTCCCCGTAATCGATCACTTCTTCTTCCGCATCATCGTAATCCAGTAGGCCATCCTCATCAAGGTGATCTTCCTTACGGGACTTCTCTTCGTGCTTCTTCTTTTTTCCACCCCTCCTCTTTTTCACCAGGGGTTTGTATCGGCTCCAGGTCTTTTTCTTCCCTCTTCCCAAGGGCCCCGTGTCCCATTCGATCTTATCATCCATCTCTGGCCTGTATCGTCCCCTTCGTTCTCGTCGATATCTTTTCTTCACTGGTTTGGCAGACTCAAGGTCATAATCTGTGACAGTCCAAGTATCCCACTCGCTTATTGTATCCAACTCCTCCCACTCGTTCGTATCTTCACTTTCAAGCTTCTCCTCCCGTATTAAAGGCTTCCCCCAGGTCCTTTCATCCGGAGATATCTCTTCCGCCCAATCTTCATCGGAATATTCATCTTCAGTTTCATCTCCAGGTTTCTTTTTCCTGAACACGAAATATAATAGTACCGAGAAAAACAGAAGCAGCAGTACCAACAATAACATAACAGTGGGAAAATTATTTTTCGCCCATTTTCTGAACTTATCTACTGATCTCTCGGGCTTCTCCTCCGCGGCAGGGTCGTCTTTCGTGTTATCATCGTCATCCTGTGGAATATCCAGCATGATTACTGTTACGTTCGCCGTTCCCTCCACATCACCAAAACTTGCGGTGATAACGCGCCTGCCTGGTGCCGTAGCAGTGAATGTCCCATTGAAAATGGTCCCGCCCCCATTTACAGACCAGATGGGATCGAAGTTTATCTCTTTGTCTTCCGAGTCATACCCTTTTGCAATGTATTTTATGGACTCACTGAGATTGATATAGGTTTCGTTTTCGGTGGTTTCATTGGAATATATCTCGATTCTGGACAAGCCACCCACGCTCACCGTGGCCGTTCCGCTGATACCCGAAGCATTGGCATATACCGTCCAGGTGCCCAGCCTTAATGCGGAAAACTCCCCATTATTATCGATGGTTCCGCCGCCGTTTACGGACCAGACCGGATCAAAGTTAATTGAAAGACCTAATTTATCGAAACCTTGGAAAGTGAAAGATCGTAGTCCGCCCAGGGGGACGCTCGCCGAACCCGGTGTGATTGTTATCGTATGAAGCTTCCCATCACTAACAGTGAACGTGGTACGACCCGGCACCCCCGATACGTTTGCATATACGAACCAATTTCCAGCTGTCATGGCGGTAAAAAGACCGTACTCGTCCATGGCCCCACCTCCGTTAACTGCCCAGGTGGTATTGATGGCCATATGGTCCCCGGTTTTGTTTATTCCCTCAGCATTGAAGTGGATTGTCCCGCCGATCACTACTATCTCGTTCTTTGGAAATATGTCTATGGATTTCAGATCATCCATGGCCGGATCATCGTCGTCGTCATCGCCTGGATCTTCAATTTCTTCCTCCACCGTGATGGACTTTACGATGGAAGAACAGTTCAGCTCCCCGTCGGAGGCAATGTAGTGGTAGGAATGCTGTCCTGCAGATAGCGTGGTGTTATACAAGAATTCTTTCCCTTCTGAATAATCAGTATCATTGCCATCTTTTTCAATCATTGGGTGGTTCACGCCGTCTATGATCACTTCGATCAGGGAAGGGGGGGCGTTATTCCTGTCCGAATAAGTGCTCGTGAAATTGTACGATTTACCCCCGTAACTATATACAATGCTCACCCCCCCTTGCAGTCGTGGAAAAAAATTGAATGTGGCGCTGACATTGTCCAGTGAGGGGGTCATATTCGTATCTGTCGAATTGAAAAATACCGCGAACTGTATCCATTCCCCACGATTTTGATCCTCGGCGATTGCGCTTCCCGATATCGTGTAGTATGAATCTAATCCATTGGGGCCGGAGAACCGATTTGAATTACACTCGGCCAGAGAAGAACCGTTCCTTATCTGAAAACTGACGGATGTATTCTGCGCTGTGCTCGCTTCCCAGTTCAGCGTTTTCCATATACCGTCGGCACCGGTATTCATGGGAGTGGATGTGGCATTCCCGGAACCGGAATAGTTTCCAGACACCCTCTCAAGAGTAAGGTTGCCGTCCCAGTCTATAATGAGGTCCGAAAGGGTCCAATCGTCGAAATCCGAATCCCAAAAAGGTTCCCAGTTATTATCCGCTGCCGCGGTTTGCGATAAAGAAAACTCGATATTCCCAATCATCTGAAAACAGAGCAACATGATCGTAACCAGGATCATTATTGTAAAAGAGCTGTTAAACGGGGGTCTCTTTAACATGAACATCATCCCATGAAAATGAATTATTTGAGCATATCGTTTCTTATACCTTAATATATTTCTTTTCAAACTTTATATATTAAGTGTTTTTTATAGTTAGTGTGGGCTTTTTCGCGTTTTTTAAAATAAGGGTGCTTCGATTAATGACGAAAAAACAGAAAGAATTTAGTCCGGGTGCTTTCCTGCCAGCAAACTTTATTATACTCCATCTGATTTCATATCAATGGGCCGTTTTGCCCCAGGGCCCATGTAATAATGTTTGAAGAAGGTGAAGTGATGGGTATAAACCTGAGAACACTGCTTGAGCCGGAGACAATAACTCTCGAAGAGCTATCGGGAAAGATCATCGCTCTCGACGCTTACAACATGATATACCAGTTCCTTGCTTCCATTCGAATGAAGGACGGTCGACCTCTCACCGATGACAACGAGAACGTGGTATCTCACCTCATGGGACTCCTGAGCAGAACCTCCAATCTTCTTAAAACCGGGATCAAACCGGTATTTGTTTTCGATGGTGTACCGCATCCCTTGAAGGAAAGCACCATAACATACAGGATCATGAGAAAGAAGGAGGCCATGGAAGAATGGAAGAAGGCTTTATCGGCAGGCGACATGGAAAGAGCAAGGTCGAAGGCGCAGCAGACATCACATTTCACACATGAAATGGTACGAGAGACAAAACACGTTATCGAGCTGATGGGCATACCTTTGGTGCAGGCTCCATCCGACGGGGAGGCCCAGGCAAGCTTGATGACGGCGAAAGGGGAAGTGGATGCCACGGGCTCGCAGGATTTCGATTCACTGCTGTTCGGCTCAACGACGCTCATTAGAAATATTACCATGTCAGGCAGGAGGAAGATGCCCGGTAAACACCATTACAAGACGGTGAACATCGAAAAGATCAGGCTTCCGGAGCTACTTAAAACCCATGAAATAACACATGAACAACTGGTGGACATGGCAATATTGATCGGAACTGATTTCAACGAAGGGATAAAGGGAATCGGTCCTAAGAAATCATTGAAATTGATTAAGAAGCATGGTAAGCTCGAGGAAATAATGGTGGAAACCGGCTACGAGATAGAGCATTTTCAGGAAATACGCAACATCTTCCTGAACCCTATGGCCAGCGACGATTACGAGCTGATATGGAAAAAGCCGCAGATCGAGCGCTTAGTGGAGCTTTACGTCGAAGGACACCAGTTCAAGGAATCCACAATAAAAAAATATATCGAAAAGATAGAAGCGAGCAAACCCGCCCATCGACAGATCCGGCTAGATTTCTTTTAAGGATCATTGTTGTACGAAAACCAATTCCCTATTCTTCTATAACTATTCGTCCCATTTCCTTGTAACTGGTCAGGATCATCAATACCTTGGAGTCGATTACTCCAGAGAGCTTCGCCACTTCTTTAAGGATAAATGCCATGAGTTCCTCGGTGCGTTCGAAGGAGACCTTGAGAATTATATCAGCCTCTCCCGTCACCAGAAAGACATCTTTCACGTTATCAAGCTTCGAAAGTTTCATAGCAATCTCGTCGCCTTTATTGGCCTGCACCTGTAACTCCACCAACGCTCTGACGACCTGGCCCTTGTAATACTCTTCGATAAGCGATTTGTACTTTGACGAGTCTTCTATCAACTTCTCCGGCATTGGTTCACCCTTTTACTGTTTTCGATGCAATAGCATTTGAGATAATCCCCGATCTATCCGAATGCATCTCCGAGATTTTCTATCGATAGCATTATTTTGAGCATTGAAAATTTATGCTAAACGACCCTCCCCCGGGTGTTTATCAACAGTATATACCGTTACTTTTTTATATAGATTTATGTCATAATGCATTTTATTTCCGGGTGAATCTCGATTCATCTGGTTTACACGGGGTTTTGACATGGAACGATTGTGTTTCGGCACTGCTGGGATTCCTCTCAGCACTAAAAAGAGAGGGACTCCTGAGGGAATTACGAGAGTAAGGGAACTGGGTTTGGATGCCATGGAGTTGGAATTCGTTAGGGGGGTCCGAATGGGCGACGCATTAGCGGAAAAAGTCAGGATGGCTGCACGGAAAAACGGTGTGGTTCTGACAGCGCATGGTCCCTATTACGTCAACCTGGCCTCGGAGAAGGACGACGTGAGGATCAAATCCATGGAAAGGATACTGAACACTGCAAGGGTTTTAAAGAAATGCGGCGGCAGATCCTTCACGTTCCACGCAGGTTACTACTACAAAGATGACTCAAATAAGACATATGATATCATGAAAGACGCCCTCGAAAAGGTTGTGGAAATACTGGCCGCGGAAAATAACGATGTCAGAGTATGTCCTGAAGTGATGGGGAAGACCAAATCCTTCGGAAAGCTGCCCGAGATACTGCGCCTGTGCGAGGAAGTGGAGGGTATTCACCCTTGCATCGATTTTGCGCATCTTCATGCACTTGATGGCGCTTACAACACCTACAAGGAGTTCGCCAACGTTTTCGAGAATATGGAGTCAAGGCTGGGCGCTGTCGAACTGAAGAATCTTCACATACACGTATCCGGTATCGAGTACGGCCCGAGAGGGGAAAAACGACACCTCGAACTGGAAAAATCGGATCTGAACTACAGGGATCTGGTAAAAACCATGAAGGACTTCGATTGTGCGGGGGTTGTGATATGTGAGAGCCCCAGTATTGAGGACGATGCATTGTTATTACAGAATGAATACATGAGTTTGAGCGATTGATACTACATCCATCAACATTCCAGCTACAAAAATCCGCACGTCGGTCCGTAATTTGTTCAATAATATCACGGTGGGCCCGCGGTTTACTGTCACCCACCCTCACATAGTCATTATTAAAACAAAGATAGTTTTGCTTCACATGGCCTACGACGATCTGAAAAAATATAACGGTCAGATATACACCGGCATGCTTGTTGGAGCGTCTCATGATTGGAGATATCCCAACGGATCATGGCACAAGATTTAACTTGCCCCGGATATTTATCATAATTTCAATTAATCTTCTTTTTCATGATCAGATATTATCATCGGTCGATATAACCTGAAATGTCATGATTTTTTTAAAAATTCTAAAAGGATGAAGTATCATTTTTATAGCATGAATATGTGTGTAAAAGTAAAATTGTTCCAAATAAAAAAGAGGTGTAAAAATGAAAAAGACAATGGCGAGATTCATATGGATAATGCTTGTACTGAACGGCACTATCAAAAAATCCAGTGATGAATATGCACTCACCATCGACAAGGAGATTTGAAAACAGCCAAATC
>JASLWR010000078.1 GCA_030740765.1 Thermoplasmatota archaeon | reverse complement strand
TATCGGCTCCCTTGATCTTGATCTTCCTCTTAATGAAGATCCCATTATAACTTAACCAGGACTTCAAGGCCTTCATACTTGATGCAATATAACTTCCGCTCATCCCTCTTTTTTCTTCCGAATCAACAAAATCTAAAAGGAATTTGTAGCGATCGTCCTTGTTCATTTCGACCAGATCAAAAGGGGTAATTTCAAGTTTTGAACAAACGGCACTCAATCGCCTAGCGTAAACATCCGCTGTAACAAGCGACCCTCGAGCAGTATTGTCATACCATCGGCGGATATCATCATTTTCAAGGAGTTTCGCCGTATGTCCCTTGTTTTTTTTGGTTTTCTTTTTAGGACTCATACTGTAGATATAGATTTTCCAGTATAAAAATCTTGTGTTTCGAACTAAATGTGTGATGGGCCCGCCCGGATTCGAACCGGAGTCTATGGCTCCCGAAGCCACAAGGATGCCAAGCTACCCCACGGGCCCAAACATGGGAAGAGGGATTGGGGTGGTTTTGGGTCCGTCAGTTGTGCCGTTAGGTACAACGATAGGAGCCCATAATGGATGAGCACAAACGAATAAATAATGGGCACAACTTTGGTGAACGTTTTTTCGTATTCGCCAAGTGCCCGCAGAATGATAATAATTATTTTAATTTCATTCTTATAAACTTATCGGAGGGGGTAAATGAGAGTAACCGTTAAATGTTTTATCATATTGTTAATGTTCGAACAACGACGGAATGAATCGTGAATTAGTAATTCACTTCACTTGTAAAGTCACCACTTGACAAGTTTGGTGAGCCCGTAGGCTTACTAGCCGAGGGTGATGGAGAAACAAGTTTCTCCGAACCCTGACGGGTAATGTCCCGGCAGGGATAGAAACATCTTGATGTTTCAAGATGAAATGGGAGCCAGTATGGGTCACCTTCATTCGATAGGCTAGATATCCTGTCCCGCCCTTATTAACGAGGATTGTCGGGGGTGTTCAGTACACTCGCGAACCCGCGTCCATTACCATCTCAGGGGCCACCAGGGATACCCTTCCTTCACCATCCTCTCCAGCCAGGAGCATGGCCTCAGAACGGATCCCGCGTATCTCCGTCGGTTCTAGATTCACAACCACCACGATATTCTTACCCACAATATCATCGGTGGAATAATGTTTTTTCAGACCTGCAACCATCGTTATCGGCTCATCAGTACCTATATCCACTCCCAGTATGAATAGATTCTTCGAGTCCGGATGATCTTTTGCCGAAATGATCCTGGCTACCCTCAGGTCCATTGCCTTGAAGTGATCAAAGGAGATTTTCTTCTTTACAGGATATATTTTTTTCTTTACCTCGTCCCGGTCACCCGCCTGTTTCTCCTGTTCCAGCACTTGTTTGAGGTCAAGTTTCTGAAACATGGGAATCGGTTTTTCCATCCGATGTCCAACAGCCATATCTGCATAGTCAGCCTGCCAATCCCGCGTTGACACTTCACCGACATTGCCCAGCATTTTGTATAGATTCTGAGCTGTAAAAGGCATGAATGGTGCCATCATGAATGACAGAGAGTTGGTCAGATGCAGCATATTATGTATGGTGTTCTGGGTTGTATCGCGGTCCTCCTTCACCGTCTTCCATGGCTCTTTCTTCGTTATATACTCATTCCCCTTTCTGGCCAGCGCCATGAGGGCCTTCATAGCTTTCTGGAATCTGCAACGATCGATGTTATCCCCCACTTCTTTTCTCGCATTTTCTATGGAATCAAGCAGATCTTCGTCGTCGGGATCCGGGTTGTAATTTTCGGTCAATGGCGGAATCTCACCAAAGTGCTTGGAGGTCAGGACCAGCACGCGGTGTATCATGTTACCCAGAGTTGCGATAAGATCTTCGTTCACGGTCCTTACGAAATTCTTCCACGTGAAATCCGTATCCTTGTGCTCCGGCATGTTTATGGTGAGATAATACCTCATAAGATCCGGCGGGTAACGCTCCAGGTAACTCGGCATCCATACAGCGTGATTTCGGGATTTCGAGAACTGTTCATTGTTTAACATCAGGTACTGGTTTGAGGGCACGTCATAGGGAAGATTGATCTCGGGGTCATACCCCGCGAGCATCGCCGGGAAGATTAGCGTATGGAAAGGAATGTTATCTTTCGCAAGGAAGTAATATATCCTGGCGTCCTTATCATACCAAAAATCCTTCCACATATCCTTTTTTCCCAGGCTTTTGCATACCTGCATCGTGCAGGACAGATAACCTATCACCGCTTCGAACCAGACGTAGATGCACTTCTTGTCATAACCTTCAAGAGGAATGGGCACCCCCCATTTGAGATCACGGGTGATTGCTCGATCCTCCAATCCCTCTTCGAGCCATCCCTTTGTAAGTCCGATCACCGACGGCCGCCAGTGTTTTTTCCCTTCCAGCATGTTCCATAGCGGACCTTCGAGATGCGTTAGCCTAAGATAGAACTGTTCGGTCTCCTTATTCTCGGGGCCCGTGCCACAGAGCTTGCACCGTGGTTCTAAAAGTTCATCTGCATCCAAAGTCTTCCCGCACCCGTCACACTGGTCACCTCGGGCGTCAGTGTAGGCGCAATGCGGACAGGTACCCTCAATATAGCGATCCGGCAGAAACCTATCGCATTTAGGGCAGTATGGAGCCAGCAACCTGCGTTTGTAGATGTAGTTCTTCTCATGTAATTTCAGAAAAATGTCATGTACAACCTCAAAATGATCCGGATTGTGAGTTTTGGAGAACATATCATACGAGATGCCCATTTTCGACAAAGATTCGGAATTCAACATGTGATATCTATCCGCAACCTCTTCAGGCGTTATCCCTTCTGCCTCTGCGCTCACGGTGATGGGTGTGCCATGTTGATCGGACCCGGAAACCATCAGAACATTTTCTCCCGCCATTCTCTGATATCGTGCGAATATATCTCCTGGTAAAAAACAACCTGCAAAGTGGCCCAGGTGAAGCGGCCCGTTAGCATAGGGCCAGGCGGTACATACTAGAACATTTCTCATTTCCAATCACTCCATTTCGTTCCTGAGATAGTCAAATACTATCGAATAAAACCATTCAGCGGGATATATCAATTTCATTAATTAGATTTTCCCTGTTGAGTGAGGGAGTACATAATGGAATATAGCCGATCTTTGAAGAGCTTCAATTCATCCGGTTTCTGAAAGACCAGACCTTTTGTGGGAAAACCTCATTCCGACAGGTATCCCTGTTCGTGGCATACCGGGCACTCTATGATCACTGGTCTCGCAGTGTCTGTGACCACATATCCTGTTCCACAGGCGTGGCATTGTACCTGGGCGCCGGTATCTCCTACTGGCGGTCCTTCAACGGAGGGAACGGGAGTATCCGGAAGCGGAGATGCTGTAGTCTCAGGTGGCGCAGGAGGGGGCGAAGCAGGGATGGCTTCCGGAGATCCGGGTCCATTTTGGGGATATAGAGGCTCCCCGGGGGATGATAGCGAGGGAATCGGGGGTTCCCCCGGTATGTCAAACAAAGCACTTAGAGGTGAATCAGGTGGTTCAAAAGTGATTGGATCTATCCCAATCGGAGGAGCTGATGGGTCTGGGATGTGTGCTATCGTCGACAATGGATCGCTCATGGCATCCGCGAATGAAACTGGGGATTCGGATGCCGGAGGAAGGGATAATAGGTTCATGTCCTGCATCCCAAGGTCGGTTGAAAACGTTGGTAAAAGATAATTTGGCTCGTTGGATGTTGAGGTTGTTTGTAAGTTGACGGGAAGGGAAGGGGGTGACTGGAGGACCGGTTGCTGCCCCCAATTACCGGGCATTCCCGGTTGAAAGCTAGTTCGGGGTGATGGAGCTCCCGGACCCTGGGGGAGTGCCAGGGGGGGATATTTCCCCGCTCCGGACTGAAGGGTTCGACCTCCATACACCCCTCCAGAACCAAAGGTATCCAGTTGCTTGTATCCAACAGGTGCGACATTCAAATTTTGACCCTGTGAGTAAGGATAGTATGGTTTCGGGGGAGGTGCCGGGACTGCTATTTCTCGTTTCTTTTCCTTCTTTTTTTTCTCGGCGGCAAGCAGAATGGAGACAATTATCACGATAAGGACGATAACTCCAATTATCACAAAAAGCCACCAATATTGCGTCAAAAAACTACCTTTAGTGACAGATTTGGCCTTCTGATCATTCAGTTCCTGATTGTATTCTCCCACTATCTCGGGTGTTCCATCAGCGGAGTCAAGGGGGTCCAGACCGTTGATCTTCTCCCACCAATCGGGAAGCCCATCCCCGTCGCTGTCTGCGGTGTCTTCCCATCGTTCTTCAGCCTCTTCCTCTGTAGGTTTGGACTCGACCTCAATGTCAAGCCTCAAGCTCTCATTGTAGCCGTTACCGTCATTCACATAGAGGTAAACTTGATATTCCCCCAACTGATCTATGGTCGCCTGGGAGCTCATCCCATGGCCTTTAAAGACGGTTTTTTTGCTGGTCTTACCCTTTATCTCCCAGTAGTAGCTCAGCTCATCGCCCTCCCGATCCTCAGTACCGGTAGCATTCAGATGAATGGGAGAACCTTGTTCAAAAATTGCATCGTCGGCGGGTCTGTCGATAACCGGGATCGGAGGTGAATTTATCCTTACCTTTACCGATTCGGAAAAGGCATAAGCATTTCCTACTGCATCCTTGGCACGCCATTTGATATAGTTATCTCTACCAGCTTCAAAACGTACATTGATCAAAACATCCATAGTCTCTTTCACCATGTTGTTAGCAATGGAAGTCCAGTTAACGAAATATTTATCGCCGCCACCCCATTTAGATATAGAGTACTCTATGGATTTGCCATCCACTCCACTGCCTGCGGCGTCCGTGAAAGTAACTCCACAAAGTATACCTTCCCCCGCTGCCTCGTCTTCCGAGAACATCTCGTCCACTTCTGGGATGAAATCACTGGCGACAACGGGTGTCCGATCCACCCTTATCGAGCGTTTTTGGCTTATTACGGGACCGTTTCCCGCAAGATCGGTAATACGCCATTTCACAGCATTCCCACTACCCTCGCTTACCGGGAGATCCGTCCAGGCACGTACCTTCAATAAACTGCCGTCCGAGCCGGTCTCCAGAACCTCAAAGTCCATATTTTTATCGGTCCAGGAAGCAAAGGTGCTTTCACCCTCCTTCCGCCATGAGTATGCTATAGTTGCAGTGTCCAGACCGTATATGTCCTCGCATATGAAACTCGATCCGACCACCGTCACATTGAACCACTGGTCTGCACTGGGAGCCAGTTCCGATATAAACGGGTCTGCTGAATCGATATTGAAGAGAAAATGGGTGGCGTTGCCCCATTGATCGTATATGTCGCAGGCAGTGATGTGGAAATACCAAGTACCATCGGTCAAACCCGCAAACTCACCCGGATACGTTCCGGTCAGGTGGCTGTTCTGGGTGTAGAGTACCTTGGGAGGCTCTGTCATTTGAGAGCTGTCCACCATATAGGAATATCCCTTAATTCCGGATACCTCATGTGGCAGTTCCCAGTCAAAAACGGGTAGAGTGCTATTGTAATACCTAAGAGGATCAGGGTGTGTCGAGGATCCCATGACAATATCACCCGGTGCATTGTAGTCAAGATATATCGAATCGTTATATATCTCCGATATTATTCCCGCGTTGTCCTTGAACCTTACACCAATGGTCTTGAGACCGTCAGTGGGCGTAAGGGCGATCCTCTTTTCCGTCTTGTATTCTTCCCAGGGCCCCTCATCTCCCCTGTCACTGATCACCTGCATATCAACCACACCGCTACCGTTATCCGTGGCATTGATGGCCAGGTCCACCAGCTTTTCATTGACGGAAAGCACGTCCTCTTCAATGGTGATGTTTCCCACCGGTTTGGTAACATCGATCATGAACTTTTTCATCAGGGAAAAGTTACTTGCGGCGTGATAACTGTCTTTTGTCCGTACTCTCCAGTAATAAATTCCATCATTTAGGGGTTCGGCAATTGTATGCTCAGTAAAGGTTGAGTTGACAAAGGAGGTGTTATACAAAAGATTTTCAAGGTTTTCATTATCGTATATCTCCACCAAATAATCCGATTGGTGATCCCCTTTATCGGGGTCCGTGAAGTTCCATTTCAGGGTAGGTGTGCTACTTCCCTGCCATTCACTGGACGAAGGGCTGAACGGAACTGGGTCGGCGATCAGGTCGTATTCGATAATAATCTTGTCGATATACGGGCTTGTTTCATTGTCATTGGTGGTAAGGGTGGCATTCCAGATCAAGCACGAGCCGCGATCCTTGAAAACGTGATTGGTCCCGTTCTCCATGGTCACCCAGTTCTTACCATCCACGGTCATGTTATATACGATATCAGTTCCCTGGGGTTTGTGCTCGAACCACGTAATCCTTGCTGCGCCAATGGTGGGTAATTTCTGGTAAAGTGGTTTTGACTGGAGAAATGACACATAATCAAGACCACCTGTTCCACCGAAGTTATAGCAGAGATTATCGATGGTCCATGTGGTATCCGGATTATTCCCTGCGTTTCCGTTGGTCATGACGAGGCTGTTCCCGAAATAATCGTAGTTGAAGCAGGTGAGATAATCAAAACCGTTCATGCACACGTCGTTATAATTCTCCACATTTCCCGAGTCACCATCCAGGCGATGGGCCATGTTTCCCCTTGAATAACCTACTGGATAGAAGTAGTGACCTGCAGAAAAACAGGTCCCCATACTTCTCTGTTGTTCCGGGATGTTCACTGATCGAATGAGGTTTTCGTTCATATCGTATACCCGTACGAGATTGTTGCTGTAAGTGTAGATATATTCTCCGTCGGTAGTAAGACCGCACTGGCTGCCGCCACCCCATCCCCATGACGTGGAACCGGCAGCGCTCATGGAGCAGGGGACCTTGGATTTATCCGACAGACGGAGCTTGTCAACAGTGTTGGAATTGGAAAAATACAGATGACCGTTGGCGTATATCATCTGGTAATAGCTGTGGGGATTGAAAGGCAAGTTGAAACTACCGATTGTATTTCCATTGTTCATAAAGGAATTTAGAGATGCGTAGATGCTAATTTGATTGGAGCCCCTTGAGGATCGTATGTAGAATTTCCCGTCTTGACCTACGGCCCTTCCCGTGAAACGGTTGAAATTTCTTGTCCGATCAGCATTGGAAACGTCTCTTATGTCGGACCTGGGATTCGTCCCGGAGCCGGGCAGATAAGCCCTCCCGGTATATGTATTTACGATGGAAGTGGTATTGGAAATGTCGATGCTGGTGAAATTATTGAAATCCTCAATGATCACACTTCCGTATCGGGTTTTCTGAGTATCCTTCACGGGTTCTGCTTTTCCTGTTACTGCAGCCCATCCGTTCTCTTTGAAATATCCAGATTCTTCAAGTAATGGATAAAGATTATTCGAAAAGAACAGTAGGGTGATCAGAAGCCCAATGACCGTAAGCCTGATTTGCTTATCTTTCGATGAGATTATACCGGACATAGATACCGCCTGAGGGATATTAGATTATAGTTATATTGTCTTATTATAATTTGTTCAATGATTTTGTAGAAAAAATGGTTTTATTAGAATAATATCAATATATACGAGAGTTCTCTTCATCCCAACTTTGATTATTGTTCGGAAAGCTATTTATCTGAATTTACTAATAGTAATCCCCTGAAGGATCGGTTGATTATCTAGTAAAGACACACCTGTAGGCGCCCATTACATTCCGGTGAAACAAGTTTCACCTGCGCCCTCGGCTAGTAAGCCTGCGGATGTGCCAAACTTTCAATCCGAGCCAGTGTGTCTCGGCTTTTCAAGTATAGAGGCGTAAAAAATGATGTACGGTAAGCTCTGGAAGACGATGACCGTAATTTTTCTGTTGGGTGCCCTGCTGATCAGCGGTGGAATATTCATAGATGGAATAAACCGCATCACCTTAATCGGGATGGGGACCGTATTAATGATATCGGCCTTGACCCGGCGTGCATCGCTCAGTTGTGTGGCAGGTCTCCTTGCTGGGGAGTCATGGGATATTTTTTCGACATAACAGATAATAAATTCCTTGGAATAATCATATTATGCATTTTGGTAGGAGTGACAGGATGGGCAATGGGGGCCATCATAGAACGTGTGTCCAGAAAGATTAAAAATAAGGCTGAAAAATCACTCGTTTCGTTGCAAAAAGACATGATACGAACCAGAAATGAAGCCTTGAAAAAGATCGAAATAGTGGAGAATACAATAAAAAAAACTGGCCCGTACCATCGGGACAGCGGTCATTATAACAATGAGATCCGTTACGTACACGATCAGGTAAACAACATCCGCTACTACTCAGGAAATGCCCGATCCGTAGAAGAAGCGGCATTTCTGTACGGCGAGATAATCAACTACCTTGATGGGATTATGGTAAAGATCGATCCGTACAGCGCCTCAACCTCCTGGACATTAGAAGAAAAAAAATACGAAAAGCCTTACTGGGGAAACTACAAAAGAAAAAAGGAAAAGGAGGTGGAAGAAACGGATAAAAAGGAAGAAATTCCAAAAGAATTCGTTCTCATCAAACCTGCGGACAGCTATGTCACATCGCTACGCCCACCTGTAGAAAAATCCGTCAATCCCCGAATATCGGGAGCCCTCCCGAATTATAGCATAAAAAAACAGATCAACTCGAACGAATTTGCAGATATCTTTTCCGGTGATTCAGATGATGGCCTAAATGTAGTTATTAAAGTCCCCCGGATAGAAAAGGGGAAAAGCAGGAATGTGGGCGTAATGGCAGAATTTATATCCGGTGTGGATCAATGGGACCGTCTCAAAGATGATAACATCGTCAAGATTTACGGGAGAGATGTTCGTCCAGCGTTCCACATTGTCATGGAAAGAATGAATGGGGGAGATCTGAAAGTGCTGATGGAGAATCACGAACTCACTTTGGAAGAGGCAGTCCACATCATGCTTCAGGTACTTCAAGGGGTATGCTCGGCCCATGAGAAAGGCATTTTCCACGGTAACCTGAAACCCTCCAATATCCTTTTTCAAAATGACGGTGAATTGAAGATATCAGACTGGGGTTGGGAGGAATTCCAAAATACAGTAAATCCCGGCAGGTTCATTTCTGAAAAATGCAAATTTGGTTACTGCTCTCCGGAACATTTGGAACCCAAAGAATTCGGGAAAGTGGATGAGGCTACAGATCAGTTCCATCTGGGTATTTTATTTTACGAGATGCTCACCGGCGTGAACCCTTTCGATGATGAGGAAAAAGAGAAAGTTGCCGAAAATATAATCGAAAAAGAGTTAGATCCGCCTAGCTTTTTAAACCTTGCCGTACCGGACGAGCTGGACGAATTGATACTGAAGGCCCTGGAAAAAAAGAAGGAAGCAAGGTGGAAAAGCACGAAGCTTATGTACGATGAACTGAATAGACTAGTGGTGAGCTAGCTGAGCATCATGAAATATTCGGCTCTTTCGCAGATACGCGCTCCTGTGATGGAATGAAAAGCGTGTTTTAAATTCAACAGTTTCGACGGGTGATACTGATTGAGCATTAGACTATCCGGCAAGGAGAAGATCCTGCTCTGGCTTTTAAGGTTCGTCCCGAAGAAGAGAGATTACATTCAGCCTCTGGAAGTATCCCAGAAGGGTATATCCATGGGTCTTGAGATGCTCCAGACCAACGTTTCAAGAGAACTCTCGGGTCTCCGGAAGGAAGGATTGACAGACCGAGGTGCGGCCCATTTCAGAGGGACAAAGAGAAAGATGACAGCTTACTACCTCAGCCAGGATGGTCTGAAGGTCACAAAAGAAATCGTCTCGAAAGTAAACGACTCCGAGGTCTCGGTTCGCATTAATGGTAAAATCGAGAAGATGTCGATCACCAGGGTACGATCGATGCTCAGGGGAAAAGGAGTGACTCCATCGTATTTTGCTCTAGCAAGCTGTTTTGAAAAAATTGAAACAAATGTAGCGCTTGATGAATTGATGAAACGAATATCAATTATACAGCAGCCTGCAGAGCAGATACAAAAACCCATGAAGGATTACCGCCATCATCTGGGCGGTATTATTGAAGAAAGCGAATTCATTGGCCGAAAGAAAGTTATTGAAAAGATCAGAAGTATCTTGGCGAAATCCGGCTTCCGGGCTATTGGCATTATGGGTGTGGCCGGTATGGGCAAGAGCGCTCTGGGTCGCGAGGTGATAAAATACGCCAGAGGCGACTTCAATATATTCTATTACCGTTTTCGACGGTGGGACCGCTTCGACTCACTTGCGGGTGAGGTTCTGGGGTATGTGGGTAAAAATGGCGAGCCGGATGGAGATCGACTGATCCGATCACTAATCGAGTTCTGCGGCGGGAAGAACTTATTGATGATACTTGATGACGTCCACCTTGTAATGGACGATGTGAACGATTTCCTCGACGATCTAAGCACTTACTCGGACAAGCTACAAGGAATGAAAATCATTTTATTGTCCAGGAAAAAGAGCCAGGTAGAGAGATACAATTCCGTCAAACACAGTGAGAAATTCACTAGCATACTTCTGGAGCCTCTTGGAGCAGGGGAATGCATGGAACTGGCCTCAATCGTTGGTTACGGGAAGAGAGGGAAGGTGGATCCCGATACCGGTAAAATGATACAAGAAGCCACTGGGGGCATACCACTGCTGGTGGAGCTTCTACGCAGGGAAGAGATCGTGACGGGAAAAATCACGACCAAGGGAACGGACATGATAGAGAAAGAGATATTGAAGAATATGGACGAAACGAATGCTTCCATACTGAAGATGCTTTCGCTATGCACGCTACCGGTGGAGAAGGACATATTGAAGGACAGTGAGAAATTCGTATCGGAGCTGACGGACCGGCTTCTTCTTGAGCGGACCACGGAAGGGCTGTATCAGGTGCACGACCATATAAAAGAAGTTATCCGAAAGGAACTGGGTTTCAGAGAGCGAAATGAGCTTACAAAGAGCATCATTGAATACCTTGAGGTGGTCATAAGAAGGGGTACGGAGGGGGATTTTCTTCCGGCGACCATGGCAGAAGACCTTGACCTGTATTTTCTCGAATACATCCACCACAACATAGAGCTGGGTGAGATCGATAAAGGATTGATCGCGATACGTGAAATGCCAATAAGGGTAACAGATGGTCCTTTCCAGGAGGTTCTGGGGGAGTTCCTTCACCGCATGGAGTTGAAACTGGGCGGGAATAACAGCCTTATTGAGCTGATACGGGCCGGGATGGCTCTCGATACGGACAATATTGTGGGAGCAAGGGAGCATTTTAAGACGGCCAGGAAAATGTACCGCGCGGATCAAATGAAAAAAACGGTGGGAGAGAGCGAAAGCTTTGTGACTGATGAAATCCTAAATGAGTTAGCGCAAAGGATAGAGGTTGCAGATAGTGGGCCAGGCAAGTTGAAATCCATGATGGAAAAGGTGGAAGAAGCAGACAATCCTCTGGATCGGGCTCGTTACGGCATAGCAATCGCTTCCGCATATGCCCGTGGCAAGGGAAAACGGCAGTCGGAGAAATGGCTGTTGAAGACAGCCGATATGATTGCCGAGCTTCCGGCGAAGGAGAGGGGAGCATTCCATTTCAAGGCTGGCGCCATTTATATCAAGTTAAATGATTTGAAGGAAGCTGAGTACACAATCAAGAAAGGATTGAGGACGGTATTGGCTGACGATACCACCATGCGGGGATCTCTTACCAAGCTGCTGGGACAGATCCATTTTCAGAAGGGAAAATACGGGAAGGCCGAGGAAAATTTCAATCGTGCCAAGATATTATTCAAGCGGACCGGATCTCTATTTCAGCTTGCTGACTCGATGCTCTGGGAAGTTAAATCCCTACTGGCCCGCTCAGGAATTCTCAAGAAGGCAATGGCTGTTTCCTTTCTCGATACCGGGCGAGCTTGCCGCAAGGATATAAGCTCTCTGGACGATTGCATCACCAGGATAAGAGAGGCATTGCTAATACTTGGAGGTCGTACAAGGAAGACCGGGCTGTTGTCCAGATTGCTGGGCAGAGAGATATTCGATGAACGGAACGTGTCTCTTAGGCGCCAGCTTCTGGTGTTGCGATGTTCCCTCGAATGGCTCGGCGGTTATTCCAAATACGCAATGGAAACCGCTGGAGATATAATCATTCTGGGAAAAAAGACCAGACATACGGACATAGTTCTCGAAGGGACAATAATAAAAGCGAGGATCCTTGCGTACCTGAGAAGAAAGAAGGAAGCTCGGGAAATACTGGAAGAGCTGATGAGAAAGAAGGGAATTTCGGACGGCCCCAAACGAAAAGCTTTGAGTTATACGTTAAGTCTGATGGGGAAAAGTTCATGACGCCCCCGATATTGGTAAGAAACTTCCCCCTAGTAATGTGAAGGGGAAATTAAAATAAAATAAAGGGAATAACCACCCGCATGGGCCAGCAAGTCTTTTTAATATACGGGGCGGGGGCCATGGGAAGTCTCATAGGAGGATTGCTGTCACGATTCTATCCAACATATCTCGTTGCCCGTAAACGACATGTCGAAGTGATCTCGGAAAAAGGATTGGTCATTGAGGGGTTGACCACCGGGACGTTCAAACCCAGAGCCGTAACCGACCTGGACGCTCTCGGAGTTCTTCTCGCGGAGGATAAACAGAGGATCACTCATTGTCTCGTCTTTACCAAATCATACGATACCAGGGAGGCCCTTCGAGAAATGGCGCGGCGAAAGGATATAATCGGTGAGGACGTGGTATTGATATCGCTCCAGAACGGCATGGATAACGAGAAGATATTTCTCGATATAATGCCTTCAAATCCCATAATGGGCGGGTACACCTGCCATGGGGTTATCCACGACCTTCCAGGGCATATCATTCACTCCGGCGAAGGCTTCACGGTGATCGGTTCCTTTGAGAACATTTCCCCCGAGCGAGTGACTGAATTCGGTGAGTGCCTGGAATCCATTGGGATCACTCCCACCGTTAAGGACAACATACGAAAATGGATATTCAAAAAAGTAATAACGAATGCAGCCATAAATCCGCTGACCGCTATCCTCGACATACCGAACGGGGAACTTCTCAAACACGCGGAAACAGAAGAATTGATGAAACAGGTTGTGGCGGAAGGGGTAGGGATAGCGAAGGAAATGGATATGGACATCAACGCGATCACGGTTCTTGAGATGGTGAAGGACGTGGCCAGAAGAACTCGGGAAAATATTTCGAGCATGCTCCAGGACATCAGAAAAGGGAACCGTACCGAGATTGATTGTATAAACGGCTCAATAGTTAAGTTGGCAAGGGAGTTCGGACGGGAAGCCCCTGTAAACGAGACCTTGACGAGGCTTGTGAAATTGAAGCAGGGGCGGGGTTGAATTTTTTTATTTACCTTGTTGCTTTATTTCGTATCAGCTTTGGCCCCAATCAATAAGATCTAATAGCAATACGTTTTAGAAACCTCGTTTTCATCACAGGACACGTTTCAGTTGTTTAAATTATTTATATCATCACTGATGTTTATCAGTCCATGAGTAAAAAAAGAATGAAGCTGAATCTCGGCTGCGGCATAGTATACAGGCCCGGTTACATCAATATAGACAAATTCGATAAAAGGGTGGCAGATACATTCAGTGATGCGATCTCACTTCCTAATGAATCATCCAGTGTCGATATTATCGAGGCAATACACTTACTCGAACATTTCGATCATATTCATTCTATTTATGCACTGAGCGAATGGCTCCGGGTACTTCGCCCGGGGGGAAAATTGATCATCGAGACTCCCGATATGGAACTTTCGGTAAAAAAGTTCAATGCCAATGATACTGCCCGACAAGACTCTACATTAAGATGGATATTCGGCACGGGCAGCTCAGGAATGAGTCATGGAACAGGATTTTCTTATAGATCATTGAAAACCACTCTTGAGGAGATCGGCTTTACCGGTGTTACTAGGAAAGAACAAAACACCCATAAATATGAACCGGGAATGCGCGTGGAATGCAGTAAACCGGAGATTATGGACAAGCGATACATCTTTTCAATGTTCCGTACGAAGATGCTGAAAGATCGGGCAGATTACGATTCGGAGATCCTGGATTCCCTGGAGGAACACTGCCTCCAGGAGATAAGAAAATCTTTCATCGAAAAAGGTAATAAAACAACTGTGGAGGCGGTTGCGAAATTGGCCGTATGCAGCCTGGAAATTTCACGGGTATTTCTTGATACCTGTCATAAGTTTGAGCTAATTGAAAATGACGGAAGGGCCCGGATACGGAACTTGCTAAATTATCTCATCGAGATCGATTTTCATAGAAAGTTACTTCCATTATGGGAAAAGGCAAAAAAGCGTATGGGTAATGCAGACCAGGATTTTCATTTATTTCTCCAGCGCTTGGAGGAGTTAATCACGAAATTGGTCAAGAAAAACAGCGGTCACAGAAAAAGACTTTCTTATATATCTAATCTTAAAGCATCCGACATTCCCATGTTCAATTTCTATTACGTTCAACTAGAGGCGAGGATACTATTCAACAAGGGCGTGAAATGTTTCGACCAAAAGAAATACTCAGAAGCCATGGAACTGTTCGAAAGGTCCGCAAGGATCAATCCCGAGAATTTTTTATCATACTGGAACATGGCGAGACTGGGAGCAATTCTTAGAAAAAAGGATTTACGCATTTTTGATAATTACAATAAAGCTTCCCTGTTGATTTCAGATAGTAGGATAAGAAAAATTTTGAAGAATGAGAAGAAATCATTCGAGAAGAAGGGGGGAAAATGCGTGCCACGCGGGCCTCTACCGGAATATTCAGTTCAAGATTAACAAGATTTACACGACTCAAATATAGGGTAAAATTTGATGTTCCTATCAAAAAGGATATAAACATGTAAGCAGATTGGATTTATACTAAGGGAGGCGTCCCGGTTATGATAAAAAAGAGATTGAAGGATATTGGTAGAAAATTGAACGTCAGCCTGGAGGATATACGGGGGATGAAGGGTGTGCGTCGAAAAAAGAAGTATCTCTACCCATTCCTTCTGGCCGTGGTGGGAGGAATTGCAGCACTAATGGGGTGTTTGAAGAGTGGAAATGGCAGTCGTAATGAAACTATGGTGAATGAAACCATAAGTAATGACAATAGTACCGGGACTTATCCGTACATGATTCCATCTTTCATTGGTATAATGGGTATGGGGATGGTAATTCAGAACAACAAAAACCGGAAAAAACATTTGATTCTCGTTTTATCGGTATTTGCGATACTGATCATTGGTATTTTTCTGTTATTCAAAGGGACAGGTTTGGTGGAGGCGGCAGAAAATTTTGTCAGTAATGGAAATGAAACCGGGAACTTCAGCCAATCACCGGTATACAACGTATATTCAAAGGAGCGAAATTGATGGATGACGGAAAGCTAAAAGAGATATGCGAGAAATTGGATTTACCCCAAGAGGACCTATCGAAAGTAAAGCGAAGCCCTAAAAATTCCTATCCCATCGTTCGCTTCGCTCACTTCGGAGCAAGCTCCGGGGCATTACG
>JASLWR010000077.1 GCA_030740765.1 Thermoplasmatota archaeon | reverse complement strand
TTTTACTTAAAACTATACCTACAAGAAACACTTACAAAAATTTAAAGTACTCAACCGGTTTAAATCTTCGGCGCCACAATTCATCCAGAGCCTAAAAGCACTGGCGTTCTTGTGGCTGTTTTTAAGTAAATGCTAGGGATCGGTGCCGCGGTAGCCCTTGGCGGGGTAGTGCTTAGGGGATTTTCGAAACTGGCTTTCGAGAAGACTTTTACTTTCAGTGCAAAGAAAGCAGTCCGCTACCTGCACGAAAAAAACAAAGGTAAAGAAACAAAACTCAGCAAGTTCCTGGAAACCGTGGTGGGTGTGACCAATGAAGAGCTCTTAGAGATGATCAATCAAAGGGCGGATGAAGTAAAGGAGGCTTTGGTATCTGACTCGAAAAAATTGGATGATACCGGTCAGGGACTGCTGGAAATGACCCGGCAAATACAGGGCATGATGGTGAATTACCGGCATATAGGCACTAATGACCGCAAATTCGTCCAGTCTCTTAAGGCCGCCATAGAGCCTGATACGCTGGCATCCGAGATAGTCCGATCCATGAAAAAATCCAACGATGTAAACGTTTTGAGAGTAGAGGATATCACAAACGAGATTGGGGCGGTTTTCTCAGGTCTCGGGTGGGATGATAAATTTGACGAACTCCAAACTCATCTAGCGAGAATGGAAAAAGATATTCAGGAAATACTTTCTAGAACCGAGAGTATGGCGGATGATGTTTCGGTATTAAAGGATAAGCTGGAGGATGGAAACCTTGGAAAAACGGAAACGGCGGTAAGCGACAGTGCAATGACGCGGAGCAACGTGGTTTCAGCAGGGGGCGACGTCAAGATAACCACTGTGGATTCCATCATGAACATCAATGCCCAGGAGCTTAGCAAAGATGACTGGAAGGATGTACTCTCGGACGCAATATTGGGTTTTGGTATTGGGCTGGACCTCGATAGCGATCTTGAAACCGCCTACATGGAAGAGTGTCTCTCGGAGTCGGATATTGCTATGAAATACGAGGAGGTTGATTCCATGTACGGCGATCTTGAACTGGAGGAGGAAATCTACCTCTCCCTGGGAAATAATCTATATTTAAGCGGTGAATATAAAAAAGCCTACCACTGCTACCGGAAAGCCATGGCGGAAAAACGGAAAACCGCAATGGCCAATATGAATTTTATGTTCTCTGATCGTAATTTCCGCCACCGGGTACTCATTGAGATCACCAAAGTAAAGGATAAATTATTCTTCAACCTCGAAGAACTATATGATAAGAACGATTCGGGGAATTACAAGAAGGTGAAGAGAATACACGACGAGATGACCCTGTTCATAGGTGAGATACATGCCGCTGTTGAAGGAGTCCTTGATGAGGGCGAAACCGGCGCCACTGTGGCAGGGATTGATGTCGGGAAGTACGGGACCGTAGCTTCATTGTACGATAAAATCTTCGACGGGATCAACAACCTTTGCAGGAGAACCGTACTGATCCGGGGCTCTATCCTTTCCGGCAAATCCGATCTGATTGCCCAGCTTGCAACCCCCATGCGTAATGATATATTGACGCTCAGGAACAGGTTCAAGGCCAGGATTAAATGAACAAGGAGATGATCTAAGATGCACAACTGGTGGAAATCCGGCAGACCGGATATCGTGATCAGAATGGCCGACGGAAAGGACATAAAATATCTTTTTGATCGCGGCTTCAACAATATACCCATTGGACCCACAGAAAGGGCCGTCTTTATCAAGGAAGGAAGGCTGCTGGGTATTATCGACAAGGACTCGCTCAAAATTGCAAACCGCACCGAGGAGGACCTGGTTCATGCGCTACATTGGAAGAAAGAGACAAACGAAGAGAAGATAAAGAATAATCTCTCAAAAGTTTTCGATCTGGGCGCGCCTGAGGATCTCGGTTTGGACGATTATTTTCAAATGATACGAAAAAAGATCAGCACTGGCTACATAAATGTTCTTATCGTGGATGCTACCAGCATCGATCTTGAATTCCCATTCGACGACACGGACGAAATATATACCGCTGATGCCGGGGACCGCCTGGGTGGTACGCTGACACTTCGATTCGAATTCGACCCCCATGAGACACCCAAACAGTTGAAACTACTGGGTAGGGCGCAGGCAGTTACCCTAAACGCCCTCCGAAAGAGATTACGCGACGAGATAATCTCGGAGGTCATTAAACCGACTTTGAAGGAATTTAGCTCTGACGAGATCTATGGCAACAGAGAAGTAAGGTCCACGGCGGAGATGTCGGTACTGCATCAAATGAAGAAGACCTTGGGTCTTTGGGGAATTGTCATCGAGAAGGTAATACTGAACCTTGATACTCCTGGTAAAGTAAAGATGGATTCTCATCTTGCGAAGCGCAAGGCCGCTGTGGAGGGTGAGATGGCCATTGACGAGATGGAACAGGCGAGGCAAACCATGGCCCATCGGCATAAACTCGAAATGCGGGCAGTGCAGGAAGAGAACCGGATGTTGTTGAAACACAGGGAGACTGAGTCAAAGCTCGACAACGCAACATCGATACTGAACATTTTGGATGAACGGCGGAAAGACCGAGAGGAGCGTTTGTATAGCCGAAAGAAGGAGTCGGAAGACAGGGATCATGAGAAACAACTTCAAAAAAAGAACATGGCGAGTGTTCATCTCACTCGTTTGCAAGATTCCTCGGACGCCATGATGGAACGACTTCTCAAACAAGCTCTCGCCAGCGGGAATTCGGATATGGTTCGTCAACTCCGGGGCGTGATGGGGCAGAAGTCGGTGCAGATCGCGGTTACCAGCGGAAAGGCCGGAGATACCGGAGTCGCTAAGGCGGCCTTCACCAGGAGAACGAAAGCTGCATCGAAGGAAAAGGAAAATGAGAAAAGAATGATGGCCAAACTCATGAAATTAAAGAAAATGAGGGATTCGGGGATACTCGGCGAAGAGCTGTTTCAGGAGAAAGTGAAGGAATTACTTGCAAGATACGGTTACTGATACCTGATAACGAAATAATTTAACCGGTCGGATTGTTACGGCATGTGGGTACCATGATACGCGTCAAGGTCTTTTTGTTCATCATTATCACATTACTTGTGGGGTCCACCTTTCACGGAGGCTCCGTGGCAGGTGATAGTTCCCCAACGAGAAATGATGAGGTTCGATGGTGGCTCACCTATTCCGACATGCCCACGGCACGATACGGTCTAACATGCTCTGTGGTGAACGGTTCCATATATGGGATCGGGGGGGATGGAGGGGGGGTCTCTCTCACTACCGTGGAACGCTTTGATCCGGCTACCGATACTTGGTCCGCGAAGAAGGATATGCCTACAAAAAGATCTCACCTTGGCAGCGCTGTGGTAGACGATAGGATATACGCAATTGGTGGAAAAAATAATGATGATGATACCGAATATCTTGGCATTACTGAATGTTTTGATCCTGAAACGGACAATTGGACTGCAAGAGCCGAAATGCCCACTGCCAGGGAAAGCCCTGTCTGCACTGTGGTGAACGATTCCATATATGCCATAGGGGGTTATTATTACGACCAAGCCCTTTCAGTGGTCGAATGCTATGACACCAAAACTGATTCGTGGACCGAAAAAGAACCAATTCCAACACTGGGTGGCGTTTTCGCATGTACTGTAATAAAGGGAATTGTATATGTGATAACGGAGAAAACGATCGAGGTCTACTCACCTTCAACAGATACATGGATACACTCCGTGAATAGGACAACTAATGATCGGGATATTTCCGCGTGCACTATCGACGATATGATCTTTTTTACAGGAGGTGTGGAGGCGGATATGACTAATTGGGTGGATTACACCGGTAGCTACGATCCAGATTCCAATTCATGGGAGACCCGGGAGAACATGCCAACAGCCCGAGCAGGTCTGGCAGTATCAGTGGTGGGAAGCCGATTATATGCAATAGGGGATAGGAACGATGATGGGGCACTTTCCACGGTGGAATGTTATACCGGTACGGATGACGACGACGATGACAGCGTCCCAAACGAAAATGATGCGTTTTCTTCTGATCCGGCGGCGAGTACGGACGTGGACGGGGATGGCTTTCCGGGGGCATGGAACCGTGGAATGAATGCGTCGGACTCCCTGCTGGGCCTGAGCTTGGATTCCTTTCCTAATGACCATGCCGCGAGCATGGATCGCGACGGTGACGGTTCGCCCGATGAATGGAACGAAGGACAGGTCCGGGAGAATTCCACCGGAAATCTCACGTTGGATTATTTTCCAAGGGATCTTGCAGCAAGTGTAGATAGCGACGGAGACGGTTACCCCGACCAGTGGAATGATGGATCCGGACCCGTGAAAAGCACAACGGGTCTCTCCCTTGACATCTTCCCATTCGATTCGTCCGAGTGGAACGATACCGATGGTGACGTTGTGGGCGATAACAAAGACGGATTTCCTTTGGATGCCGCTGCTTACTTGGATTCCGACAAGGATGGAGCACCAGACATTTGGAATCCTGGTATGTCCCAGAAGACCTCCACCACTGGACTGAGGCTAGATGCTTTCCCGGATGATCCGGACGAACAAAAAGATTCAGATTGGCCCTTCGGGGACCGCTCAGGCGATAACGCTGACTGGCTCCCCTTGTTGAACAACTATTTCGTGTATGCGTTCTTAATTATTCTCATCGCATTTATAGGGATAATATTTATTTTTTTGACCAAGCGGAAGAACGAGAAAAACCGGTGGTGAAAGAAAACTAAAGCAATGAAGCTTGAAAAGGAATTAAACCTGGATCCCGCAATTAAGATCTACCGGGAATTGGGTATGACCGTGGAGTTGAAACGTACTCTGGGTAAAAAAGCGAAAGTCCTTGAAGACGAAGGGAAGTACGAAAAACCCCTCATTATATACGGGTTTGCAGGAATGAAAAAGGAAAAAAAGCGTCTTGGGGATAAACTGAGAGCGCCGGTAGAGGACGAAACATGCCATGAATATCCTGAGATCGAGGAAGATGTTCAAGCAGATCCGGGGGAAAACCGGAGGTTTGATTCCTATCCGGGTGATGGTTGTGTCAGGCTCGCAAATAACTACAAAAGCAAACTTGCTGGGGTGAGAACAAAACCTATGACAACGAAAGTTGATAGTCTTCTCCCACGGTATACTTTCAGGGGAATGATCGGGTCAGGAGGGTTTGCCACAGTCTACAGGGTAGTGGACCCTGGCGACCGCGAGCTCGCTCTTAAAATTCCCAAATTCCTCGATGAAAGCATCGATTATTCGACGCTTGGAAAGTACAAGAAGGAAGGGAGCATATTAAGCACTCTCGAACACAAAAACATTGTAAAATTCTATCTCAGCGACACGGTATCCATTCCCATCCTGGCCAGTGAACTTCTGGAGGGAGGATCTCTCCGACATCTGATGAAGAATAGAATGTTGAGCGTGGGGGAAGCCACAAATATTATGCTACAGATCATGGACGGCCTGTCATATGCTCACAGAATGGGTATAATTCATCTGGATCTCAAACCTGCGAATATTCTATTTACGAAGGACGGCATCCCAAAGATAACGGACTGGGGCATAGGGAAATACATGGCCCTTCCTGCGGAAGGCCAGGATGCAGGAACAAAAGGAACAGTTTCCTACTGTGCGCCGGAACAGTTCGACAGAGAAAAATATCAGGATGCAGATTGGAGAACCGACATTTTCCAGGCCGGGATCGTATTCTACGAGATGTTGACCGGAAGGAATCCGTTCCATCACCCCGATAAGAAGAGGGTTATGAAAAAGATCATTAGTTCCGATCCGAACCCACCAAGTTCGAAGAATCCCGAAATACCCGAGGTACTTGACTTTATCGTGATGCGCGCACTGGAAAAACGAAAGACCGACCGGTGGAGAAGCGCGGACATAATGTACGATAAGTTGAGAGACATTACATCATAGGCACCTCGGTTAAAGAAAATTTCTAATAATACTGGATGAATCATAATCGAAAAACTTTGAAATATCTGTCTGTTCATACATATTACTAAGATAAAACACACTAAAAGCATCATATCCCACCGTCTTCCGGATATGATTCTCGGTACAGGTGGTGTTGATATCAAGAAGATCCGATTTACCATGCAGGACGGAAATTCACTCGAAATAATAGTGGATAATACTTTCTTCGGTCGATGCCGTGGGAAGTTTCAGTACATGAGCCAGGGGCAAAAGAAAATCTCCATATCCAGTGGAGATAAGGCAATCACACGGCTAAAGGGGGAGCGATGTCATTTCCGGATATTCGAGAACCAGGATAAATTGTATATCCAGGATATGGGCAGCAGCAACGGAACATTTGTGGATGGCAAGGTTCTTCCGGGTTTTACAGAGTTTAAGGGAAGCAGATCGCTTTCGCTCCCTGCGAGCTGCACACTCAAGGTGGGAGATACTGAAATGGCGGTGGAAATGCTGAGTTCCCGGGAAGAGGAAGAACGTGAGAAGATCAAGCGGCGAGCCGATGATTGCCTGGAATACGGATTTTACGCGAAAGCCAGTGAACTCTATCTCGAGATAGGTGAGTTCGTCCTGGCCAAAAAAGCACAGCATTCATCCGAAAAAGAGATGACTGACGATACGAGCCCTTTCCAGAAAAAAATCATTATTGAACGGGGCGGCCATTATACCGAGATAAGCGGGCATCATCACGTAGTAGGTGCAATAGATGAGAATTCGCGCAAGCTTGTGATCGATAAGGAGGAACTGAAATATCTGCGGGAAGCCTCAAAAACGGATATGGATGTGATAATGACCATGCTGGGCAACGACGGAGCTAATGGAAGGGGGATTGCCGAGAAAGCGGACGGCGGTGAGATCGAAAAATTCGTGCGTAAGATCCAGTATGAAAATCGAGGTCTTTCATCGGCTCAGATAATGGAAATGTTGGAGGGAGCCCGGAGCTGACTTAAACTATCCAGCCTGCATCATGTGCCTTCGGTAATCCCTGTACCATCCTTTCGCCCACGTGCTCTGGAAATAAACTTTCGTATCGGGATTTGCAATACTTCTATGATGCAGTAGAATAAAAAATAGAATTCTGAAATCCTCGTATGAAGGTATCTCGCTGTCCATGAACTTCAGTCTCCTATCACCTGCAATAATCTCCACTGATCTCTGAGAACCGGACGGGCCGACTCTTTTATGGTAACTCCCCAGTTCAATGTTCAGCAGGTGAGACAATTCCTTGAAGAAAATAATTGATTCCACGTCGCTCCAGGCCACCTTTTCCACTTTTTTCCCCCTTTTAATTCGTATCTCGCTCATATCTATTACAAGTCTGTCGGTGGAGAACCACAATTTTATCAATACCACCCCGATAATCGCTGTGGATATACCTATGGCAGAGACGGGTTTACCCACGTCGGTATTCCCTGTATTTAACTGGTAGAAGCCGATCACAGTAATAAGTAAACCGAAAATAACTATACCGAAGGCCAGTATTTCCTTGTAAGCGGGGTTCAGCTTCACTACGAACTCTGCGGGTACGTTCCTTACCAAAAGAACAGATTGACCGCGGAAATATATGTATAGGGCAATGAATGAAAGATAGCTGGTGAACAATGCAAAGAAACCATAAAACGTGGTGACTTGCTTGTAGTACATAATGGCAAAGGTAACGGCAATGGGGATCACCATAGTGAAAAGTATTAGGAGACTTATCCATTTCGTCATGATCATGTTGCGCTTGCTGATATCCCTGCGTACTAATGTGGCGGTGATGCCTCCGGCTATAAGAAAGACACCTGAGAGTATTATGGCAGCCATAAAATGGTCGATAGATTCGTTCGTCCCTTCATGGGATGTTGAGTTTCCGCCTGTAGCTGCGAGAACGCTGCCTGATAATGCAATCAGTGAGACGATGGAAACAATAATGACGAAAAGAATCTTTTTCGCAAGCATGCAACCCTTAAGAGTAAACGTTAGTTATTTCAGTTTTTTTATCTAAGCTGTTCATCCGTATAATTGCACAACGTTTATGAATTATTAATTCATTCAACCTTGCACTGGTTCTACAAGCTATTTTGGAAGATACGATGAAAACCGAAAAGGAGAGAAAAGGGCTCGTTCAATTATACACCGGCAACGGGAAAGGGAAGACCACCGCCGCGCTGGGTCTTTCGCTCCGAGCCAGCGGAAAGGGATTGTCGGTTTACATTATCCAGTTCATGAAAGGTCGCATCAACTATGGGGAGTTGGAGTCAGTAAAGAGATTGCCTCTGGTAAGCATAGAGCAGTTCGGCAGACCCGATTTCGTGGACAAAGCCAATCCAGCACCCATCGATATCGACCTGGCTGTACAGGGACTGGCGCGGGCCCGTGAGATCATTTCCGCTGGTGAACACGATATAGTTGTTCTTGACGAGATAAACGTTGCTCTCGATTTCCGACTTATACCAGTTACTGAAGTCGTAGATATGGTCAAAGACCGCCCGCAGCATGTGGAGATAGTGCTAACAGGGCGTGACGCCCCCCGGAGCCTTATCGACCTTGCGGATCTGGTGAGCGTGGTTGTCGAGGTTAAGCATCCGTACAGGGAAGGGGTCCAATGCAGGGAGGGTATCGAGTTCTGAACCAATTCAATTAACCTGTACCAAAAACCGGGGATTATCATGGAATCTACGAATAAATATGAAAAGGAGAAGGAACGGTGGAATGACACCTGCTACCGGAAGGCCCTTGATCGGTGGCCGGAAAGAAGAAGCAGTTTTATTAGCACCTCGAGCATGCCAATAGACGAACTCTACGGGCCCGGTGATATATCCGATTTCGATTTTTTTCGGGACTTGGGCTTTCCCGGGGAATATCCTTTTACACGAGGGGTCCAACCCACCATGTACCGGGGCCGGTTGTGGACAATGAGACAGTTTGCGGGCTTCGGTACCGCGGAAGAGACGAACGAGCGGTACAAATATCTTCTCGAACACGGGGAGACCGGCTTGTCGGTGGCCTTCGATTATCCAACACTCTACGGCTACGATACTGACCATCCGCTTGCAAGAGGCGAATTCGGAAAGTGCGGTGTTGCTATCTCTTCATTGAAAGACATGCAGATACTGTTCGACGGAATCCCCGTGGATGAGGTTACCACGTCAATGACCATTAACGGCCCCGCTTCCGCCGTGTGGGCCTTCTACATCGCAATGGCCGAGAGCCGCGGCATACCATCCACTGCCATCGGGGGCACGATCCAAAACGATATTCTAAAAGAGTATATCGCCCAGAAATCCTTTATTTTTCCACCGGAACCCTCAATGCGCCTCATTGTAGATACCTTCGAATACGGATCAAAACACGTGCCGCGATGGAACACTGTGTCAATATCGGGCTATCATATTAGGGAGGCGGGCTCTACAGCGGTCCAGGAACTGGCTTTCACTCTTGCTGACGGATTGGCGTATGTGAAAGCAGCCATGGAGCGTGGTCTTGATGTGGACGCCTTCGCCCCAAGATTATCTTTCTTTTTCAACGCACATAACGACCTGTTCGAGGAGATCGCCAAGTACAGGGCGGCAAGGAGAATATGGGCGAGGGAGATGCGGGACACATTTAAAGCGAAAAAACCGCGATCTTGGCTTATGAGATTTCATACGCAGACCGCAGGCTGCTCGTTAACGGCGGCCCAGCCCGAGGTCAATCTGGTGCGGGTTACGATACAGGCACTGGCGGCGGTGATGGGGGGGGCGCAATCGCTTCATACCAACTCCATGGACGAAGCATGGGCGCTTCCCTCGGAGAAAGCTGTTAGACTGGCCCTACGAACTCAGCAGGTGGTAGCACACGAGAGCGGCGTTCCAAATACTATCGATCCGCTGGGAGGCTCATATTTCGTAGAGTGGCTTACCGACGAGATGGAGAACCAGACCTACAAATATTTCGACCGTATCGAAAGTCTGGGGGGCGTGCTGAAAGCCATCGACAAGGGATTCTTTCAGCGTGAGATCGCCGATTCGGCCTATCGTTACCAGCGCGAGATCGATTCAAAGGAGCGCGTTATAGTCGGAGTGAATGATTTTGTCTTGGATGAGGACTTGGAGATACCGATACTGGCAATGGACGCGGAAGGGGAACAGACACAGGTGAACCGCCTGAACCGGATCCGGCGCGAGAGGGATGACGTGAGGTTCAACCGTGCACTGGACCGTTTAAGGAGGGTGGCGGAGGGTGATGAAAATACAATGCCGGCCATACTGGAGTGCGCAAAGGCACAGGCCACGCTGGGTGATATTACAGGTGTGTTACGTGAAGTCTTCGGTGAGTACGTGGAACCCAGCATCTTTTAATTATTTAAGGTTATGAAATGAGCGGGATGAACCAGTTAAAGGTTGCTATGTTGTTTGGCATGTTCATGGTACTGCTCGGAGGGGTGGGCGCGCTTGTGGGCCAGTTCCTTTTTGGCGGGAGCTGGATCGGAAGTTCCAGGCACCGTACTCAACCTATCCCATCTGATAATTTTAGAGATGTGATCAGTAAGAAGGCGATATTCAAATAGGCTTGGTTAAGTGACCATTCAAGGGATTTCATTATAGCAAATACCCTATGTAATAGTCCATCGTCCATTTACAGCATTTTATAAGAAAAATTCATTTGAAAACCGTCTCAAGTACGAACTCGATCTCCATCTCTCCCAGTACGCAGCCCGGAGCCGTAATTGTAGGCGTCAGTGTCTCCTCCACCGACCGGAGTGTTGTCTTTGCAACACCGTTCTTGCACTTCACTTCCCTGTCAAAAAGAACGCCTCCCGTTGTCTTGAAGGTCACCGGCTCCCGAAAATGGGTCAATATGCTTCCGTTGTGGTCCCGGACGCTGGCAGTGATGTTGCACTGCTGTTTCCCGTCAGCAACAATTTCCGGAATACCGTGCCCGTCCTTTTCGGGGGCGTCCGTCGACAATTGAATGTAGGGCAGGGGAGGTTTTCTCTCAACCGATTCCGCTTTCCCCCTCTTGTTGAATTTAAGCTTGTACGCCCATAGTTCGTTTGCGATTGTGGCGTCGTTTGGTGTGAAGAAATAAGCGATATCCGGTGGAGTATTTTTCGGATATGAACTTTTTAACGTGGGCTCCTTTAGTTTTGTGGAGGTGTCGTTCATGATCATTGAGACTCCCGTGATGTTTCTGGTCCTTTTGTTATAAAAAATAATCATTCGCTCACCACCTTCAAGATACTCCGAAAGCTATCCAATTTACGATTCCGTCCGCCCTGCCGTCTCTGGATTGTGCAAATACCCGGAAACCACTGGATGATATGTCGTGTGGATAACATATTAAATTCATATTGCCCTCAACCTCGTTCACTGTTCCGCTGGGTGATAGAATAACGTGGGGTTGGACCTCCCAGTTCAGTTCCACAAAAACATCATGCGACGCGATCCCCGAAGCTATCATGGTGGAGGATTTCCTGCCGATTACTTCTATTCCATTGACCAGATTCATGAGGTCATCCTTTATTTCATCCTGGATATCGTTCCATTCCTCGGCCTGTATGAGGTCTCCGGGACTCTTCAACCTCGGCTCGAAATCAGATCTGGCCAAGCCAGGTCCCTTATCTCCTTTCCTACGAGAGGTGATTACCTCTATCTTCTTATTCTCTTCGCCTTTCGCAATGACTATCTTAGGTCTTATCTTTGCACCCATAAACTCCCTCCTAAAACGATATTTTCCAGATTAATGAAAGTGTTAGTTTGTCAGTCTTGTTTATCTCAGGGAAAACGACCCGGTTATACATGGTACCTTCACGTGATGAATTGAATATACCCGCCTCGGAGATGGGGCCGTTGCATTCTTCATATCCGAAGGTGGCACCTAGGGTGACTATTGCGTCTTGGCCCTGTTCAAGGGAACTGCGTATCATATTAACCGGTGTCGAATTCACGATACTCTTGGCCCCCAGGAGCTGTGATTCAATATTAATTACCTTTTCGGCATTACGCTTGTCCTTCGGGTTCATAGACAGATCCTTGAACTCCTCTTCGACGAATTCCTCATCGGTCTCTCCATACACATAGAGCGAGAAATTATCCGAGCTTGATTTTTTAACTTCCACTGAAATGAAGTTCCCTCTCTCTCCACATATTCTTGAAATGAGTTTCAAAACGTCTTTTTTTGCCGCGTCCCTGAGCGGGAGGAATGCGCTCTTTTCGGGAGATAGAAAGTTTTTATCGAAAGCACTGCGCGGTGAAATCTCCTCCTCCAGCGCAACGTCGCCTGAGCCTGGTTTTGATCTTCCCGTACCCACTGCCATATGGCTTACCGCTTGCGATTCCTGGCCCCTGAATAGATTAGCAATGAACATCTTTCCGGATGAAACGATCAGATTTTTTACCTTTTCAGTTCGCACGATCTTGCCATCTCTATCTCTCAGTATTACGGTAACTTTTCCCTTCATCTCGTGTTTATCAGTGGGACTGATTATATCACCCCGTTTATTTACTCGAAATTTGAATGATTTTACGTAGCTGACTGCATTTGTGGAAGCCGCAACCAACCTGCAATGATAATTGTAAGTATGACCTTTAGGGTCTAAATCAGGATATGTATAAATATTTTACTCCTTTTGTATTAATAAGTATCACCCTGTAAATAAACCGTTCAGTGGATGATGGAAACTACACATAAAAGATAACAAAAAGTAGAAAAACCATTAAAGCGTGACGTAATCAGGCTGGAAAACAGTGATTATATGAGTGAAAATTGTAAATTCAGACTCTTTTTCTTCACAGTGTCGATAATTATTTTACATGCCCTCTTACCCTTTGCCGTAATTGCTGAACCTTCGGAAATCAGCGAGAGAGTAAATAAAAAATGGACCTTTATGGTCTATCTAGATGCCGATAATAATCTACAATCCTACGGTCAAAGTGATCTTGCAGAAATGAAAGCAGTAGGTTCCGATTCCAATATCAATATCGTAGTTCTTTGGGATGGTAGAAGCAACGGCGACGGTGAATTGTATTATGTCAATCGTGATGGTGTGACTACTTTCCCAACGTCTGATGCGGGTATACCTGCCGAGCCTGATATGACGGACCCGGATACGCTTGATTCCTTCCTAGAATGGGCCATTAGCAATTATCCGGCGGATCATTATGCTTTATCCATATGGGATCATGGTTCGGGTATTTTTCGACGCAGTGACAATGAAGATGGTGTCAAGGGTTTCTGCAACGATGAACATAACGGAGGTGGCGAGCTCGAGCTGTGGGAGCTGAACGATGTCCTGAACAATGCCAAAACCACGGCAGGAAAGAAACTTGACATTATCGGATTCGACGTTTGTTTTCTGGGATTTATCGAGACCCATTATCAACTTTTACCATATGCCGATTACGCAGTAGCCTCGGAAGCCACAGAACCCGGAGATGGATGGGATTACGAGACTCCTCTTGCGGCGCTTGCCAGCTCACCCGACATGTCACCCGCAGCCTTCGCCACTTCCATCGTTGATGCTTTTCTCGATGAATATTCTTCATCGATAACCCAGGCTGCCGTTGATCTTAGACGACTTAATAGTAGTTATATGCCGAGGCTCGAAGATTTTTCCGAGACACTCACGAATTACATGTACCACTACGAGGACAGTATAAAGGATGCCAGAGGAGACTCCCAGACCTGTGGAAACAGCAAATCAAGGGATCTCTACCATTTTGCAAAGAATATTCAGCAGGACGGTTCGCTTCCGTCCCCCCTGAGAAATGCCGCCACCGCTCTCATGAACGAGCATCAAAACACGGTCATAAAGGAAGGTCAGAAGGGTTATTCCGGAGCAAATGGACTCATGATCTATTTCCCCATAGACGGTCCATCCGGAACTTACACTTCGAAGATCGATATGTCCGAAACAAGTTGGGTGGATTTTTTGAGAGAATATGCAAATCCACAGCTTCGTTACGAGATGCTAATCGAAGTGAAGGACGATGACAGGGACGGGCACGATGATGATGTGGTGATCACAGTTAACGATTTCATCGGCGGTCACGGAGTTGGGGCCGAGATAAGAGTAGATGGGGTATTGGTGGGTACGACTGATGCAAACGGGGAATTATTTCATTTTGATTCGATAAAGGGTCCTCATCCGGTCCGAGGATTGATGGGGAATTTCGAGATGTTGGGTGAGTATGTTATATTGAACAGACCTCCCTCCGCATCCGCCTACATACCAGGCTCGATAACAGCTGGGGAAATGATCCATTTTGATAGTTCTCAGTCCAGTGACCCCGATGGGGATATGCTTTCTTACATGTGGAATTTCGGTGATGGCGGGGGCTCGGCAAAGGCCGATCCGGAGCATGTTTACGATAACGATGGCGTCTTTTCGGTAAATTTGACTGTAATCGATACGGATTCAGCCAAATCCGAACCTTTCGAGTTCAATGTTATTGTCCGGAACGTAAACCCTCTTGCTGAAGCCGGAGATAATTTATTTGGCGTGGAGGATGGACTGATCTTGTTCGATGGTTCCGGGAGCTGGGATACACCATGGGACCGGGAAAAACTATTGTACCAATGGGACTTTGGCGATGGAATTTTATCCGAATGGTCAAATCAGTCTTTCGTAAATCACATGTATACGAATGATGAACCAAGCAGCCTTTCGATTACCTATCACGTGGTTCTGACAGTTAAGGACGATGATGGAAACATGTCCTCTGATTCTCTGGAAATAAACATACAAAATGTAGTGCCGGAAGCTAATGCGGGGTGGGAGATATCCAGGTTTGAAGATGAATCCGTAACATTCGATGGAACCAACTCAACAGATACCCCATCGGATATCGATAAGCTCACGTATCACTGGGATTTTGATGAAGAGGATGGGATCAATTATACTGATTCAACCGGTAAGATAACAAATCACACATATACACGGCGGGGTTCCTATTTCACCACTCTAATGGTCACTGATGACAACAATGAATCTTCCGTTGACAGTGTCAAGGTCAATATAATGAACGTCTTGCCAACTGCTGTAATGGCTAATAGTAACCTGAGCCTTACCGAAGATGAGATTCATCTTCTTGATGGCTCCCTATGTAGTGATTCCGTTTCTGACATTGATACATTGTATTATGTCTGGAGTGTGGATGAAACGAGGGAGGTATACGGCAAGTACGCAAATATATCGTTTAAGGACCAGGGAATATACAATATCACTCTTACGTTAACCGACGATGATAATGATTTCGATACAACCGTTATTGGTGTTGAAGTGGAAAATGTCGCCCCTATTGCATTGCTTTCACATGTGAATGAAGGGGAAGAGGACGAGATCATTGTTCTGAACGCATCCGGAACCCGGGACACTACAGGCGATATGAGTGAACTGATCTATGAATGGGACCTCGATTATAACGGGCTGGAGTTCCACCAGGACGTGACTACCGATACTCCTATCTTGGAGCATATCTATATTAGTCACGGGGATAAACGGGTTATGCTGAGAGTGGTGGACGATAATGGTGCATATGATACCACAGTGGTAGGATTCAAAATTATTAACGTCCCTCCAGTATCAAATATAACTGCGGATGAGATCATTAACGGGAGGATCATTTTGGCTGGTACCGCGACAATTTTATTCAAGGGGTCCGAATCCAGCGATACAGCCAGTGACCGAGGGAATCTTCATTATGAGTGGAGTGTGAACGGTAGAGTGCTCGACCAGGAAAATTCATCTTTCAGCTATACTTTCCGGGATGTTGGTGAATACGAGCTCAGTCTCAAGGTAGTTGACGATGATGGGGATGTGGATGTAAGCAAGATCACAGTCGTGGTGGAGCCGCCACCCGGTATATTCTCAAATGCAGGAATGGCATTGTACATACCATTGGCTATAGTATTTCTCCTCATACCGTTGATAGTCTTTATTATCATCCGGAAGAAGAGGAACCGTGAGGGATCTGTTGATGCATCGGTCAAAACGGAACCGGA
>JASLWR010000076.1 GCA_030740765.1 Thermoplasmatota archaeon | reverse complement strand
AGGATGCAGCATAATCTTGATTATGCGTAATATAATGAGCATCTCGGATGTTTCAAGACGAAGTGTGCGCCAACAGGGTCGCTTTTACGCATCATCTGGCAATGTATTTGTTACGTGGCAGGTATCTGTTTCGAACTGGTATTTCACGCACCACTCGTCCGGTCTCATCCAGATACTCATCCGAATCATCCTCGTCCCTCTTCGAGTTCATGCTTAGAATGATTATCAGAACGATTCCGGCAGAGATTATTATCCACAGCACGATAAGAAGAATGAACCATGGATCGCCTCCGGACGATCTTTGGGGAGTCAAGTTTCCATTTTCATAATCACTGGACACGAATTCTTCCTCTTCTGTCTGTTGGACGCGCTCCCAGGCCCACCTCGACACAAGCTTACCCTTGCTTTTTATATTACTAGTTGGATTTCCCGTATTTATAGGTTTATTAATGGGAGCTCCTATTTCGCCCTTGCCTTTATCTTCCTTAGCTTTGCCAGTAACTTCATCCGTATTCTTCCATCGTTCGGGGTCCGCGGGAAACACATCCACATTGTCACCCCAACCGTCACCGTCGGTATCATTCCATTCGGTGGAGTTAAGGGGGAAAGCGTCATGGTTATCGCCCCGGCCGTCTGCATCCGTGTCGCACCATTCCTCAGGATCAAGTGGAAATTGATCACCGTTGTCCCCAACACCATCCTCATCGCCGTCGGCCCATTCCGCGGGATCATCCGGAAATACGTCATCCGAATCCATCACCCCATCAGCGTCACTGTCGCCGGTATCGTACAGAGTATTCCATCTCCCGGGGTCGTCGGGGTAGGTGTCGAAAGAATTGCAGAAGCCGTCGCCGTCACCATCCCTGGAAAGCCCGTTTATGACGTTTCGGTTCTCATCCGCGGATTCCATGGCGTCGCCGTTATCCAAAATAACAGGAAAGGAATTCAGGTCCAGCGGATCAGTACCGTACTGGGTCTCCTGGGCATTTAGAACACCGTCACCATCGCTATCGGCATTGGGATTTTCAGGCTCAAATTTGTCCATTATGAAGTTGCAGTCCATGTCCCAATAAGGCGGGTGCGAGCTGGCGTCCAGCGGGTCATGATCCACCCTGGCTTCGTCCCCGTCCAGAAAACCGTCTTCATCGCTGTCCGGGTTTTTTGGGTCAGTACCGAGCTCCCGTTCGACAATATCAGAAAGCCCGTCACAGTCGGTATCGGGTGGGACCGGGAACGACTCGGGATCCAGCGGATTTTTATCGTTACGTACCTCGAAGCCATCGGAATAGCTGTCGTTGTCGCTGTCACAGTCAATGGGGCTGCAGCCCAGGTCGATTTCCCTACCATCGATCAATCCGTCATCATCGGTGTCAGAGTCGAAGGGATTCGAACGCGCTTCCAATTCCTGCCCGTCGTCCAATCCGTCGGAATCCGTATCGGCTTCATGTGGATCAGTGCCCAGTTCCCATTCGTAGATGTTCGATAGACCGTCGCCATCGGGGTCTGCTGTTTCGGGGATTGATTCCGGGTCACACGGGTCGGAACCCTGAAACACCTCATCCCGGTCCAGGAACCCATCACCGTCGGTATCCCAGTAACACGGATCGGTGCCGTTCTCATCTTCCTGCCAGTTCTCCAAGCCGTCACCGTCGGAATCCGCATTTGGATTATCAGGCTCCTGGTTGTCGGGAATACCATTGTGATCATGGTCGTAATTGCCCCAATTCTCATAGTCGTCACCGTAATCCAGAGGTCCCCCGCAGTTGTGCTCATCGGATAATCCATCACCGTCGGTGTCCGGATTGTTGGGATCGGTCCCCATGTCACCCGGATCCCAGCCATTGCTGCCGCCGTTGTTTTCCGGGTCCCAAGGGTCTTCCATCCAGTCTTCGGATTCCCCATTCCAAGCCCCGTTTCCCTCCGTGAAAGAACCCACGTCGACGAAGAAACCGGTGTATCTGGTGAGGAAACCGAACTCGAGCGATAGGGCCACGATCTCACTTACCAATTCGTCCTGTTCGCCTTCCCTGCTGATCCTGTCAAGCAGGTGGAGCGTCTTCTTGTACGCCCAGAATCTTGGAACTAAATCGCTTTCATTTCGGGGATCAATATCGAAAGTGGATGATATTCGGATCTCCCCGTCGCTGTACTGTCCCGTAACGGTGGAGTCAACTGATTCAATGATGCCGTCGGCCATGCCTGCAATTATCACTTCCGAGCCGTCGAAGATACAATCAACCTTTTCCGGATAGACCACGAAATGATCGCCGGAATATGAAAATGAGAGATTTCTCATCAGCGGGGTGGACACCATCCTGTAGAATTCCACAAGTTGTTCCACAGCATCTGTGTCGGTGTAGATCTTCCGGGCCATCCCGTTGTTATCTCGAGCCACGTTATTCAATAAATCGAAGTCGACGTCATCCCCGAAACCAAGGCAGTAGAGTGACGCATCAAAATCGTTTAGATTTTTTATGTTATCCCGGATGTCTGTTTTTGCAATGAACTCACCGCGATTCGCGAGTCCGTCGGTAAGCATTATGACCACCGGCATATTCGCATTCCCGTCAGGGACGGCTTCCGAGAGTTGTCCCAGTGCCAGAGCCGTGCTGTCATAGAGGTTTGTACAGCCGGATGCACTTACCTTTTTTACGTATTCGATGGCTAAATTCCGGTTCTCGCCGGATGCCGGGACCGGTATCTCTGAGAACTGCTCGATATAGGTGTCAAACATGATAACATTAAAGGAATCAGACCGGTCCAGGGACTGAATTATATCTGAAAATGCGGATTTGAGCTGTTTTATCTTTGTCCCGCTCATGGAACCGGATTTGTCCAGCACGAAAATGATGTTCTTGTTTATGGGAAGTGCTCCGAGGCTGTCCTGTGTCGGGGAGAACAGGTGAATAAAATACGTTTTATTTTCACGGGTGGCGCTCATCAAGCGCCCTCCCAGGGGAAGCGATTCGGTCTCGAATCGGAAGAATAGATTCGAAATTTTATCGACGTTATTTTCACTAAACCTGATAATGCATTTTTCCGGATTTTCCCAGATGATCCGGGGATCCTGAAAATTTCCGGTAGCGTTGAGAGCGGTCAACGATGCGGGAGCCTTCACGCGTATATCTATATTTAAACTGGGAACAATTCTGTGGCCGTTGATGCCGTGCAGGAAAAGATCATATTTGTATCGTCCAAGGAACAAGCTTGTGAATTCTTCGTAGACCAGGCGGCAAGTTATAGCCTGCGAGGGGCCAAAATTGAGGCTGTATGGGAATTTCGTGGTTTCCCTCGAAAGCAGAATTCCGGCGAAATGGCCCTTTGCCACGGCATCCTCGAAACTTTCTTCCGCTTTCCCTTTCTCCATCAATTCAGCGTAATGTATATTCCCTTCGACGCTTACCGAGAAATTCGTAATGAATGCTCCCTGGGGTACCTTGAACATGAAAGTGTCACTAAGCGGGCGCCTGAAGGGATTGAAAAAAACCTGCTCAATAATCGTTGAGGTGAAGGAATGATTGATATCAACAGTCACATTTATACTCCTTATGCTTGCCCTGAAAGGGATTCCAGCAACTCGATCAATGTCAGTTGTCCCATCATTGCCCGGCTCACCCTGCACTGATGGGGAAAAGATGGCTGCAACCACTATCAATATCATTAACAGACCCATCATATGGAAATACTTTTCGGCGTTCCTTGGCATGACACATCCTCCTGAAAAGAAAAAAAAGGATGCGGATTTGTACCCCGCATCCGGAAAAAAACTATAGTATCACAGTCCAGCTGTCCTCGTAGTTGAACGCCCCCGGATATCCGAGATCCGCATGCAGTACTATTGCAACTGCTCCTGCAAATACCCTGTCCGGGACAGTCACCTGGAGATTCTGGCGGAAATATTTCATGTTTCCATTTTGTCTTACCACGCTGTTCACTGTATTCCAGCCCACTGTGGAGGTGGCCACACCTTCCGATATTTCGTCATCCGCCGTCCGGGGGATGTTATCCGGTCCGTAGGAGGACTGGTTGAAGTACACTGTTATGTTCACAGGCCCCCATCCATTGGGAATATCGCGGTAGATCTCCGGAAAAGCTATGGTATTCGGGTCATCCTCAAAACCAAGCTCAACTTCCAGAAGGATCGTTTCGCCCTTTCTCAATACGATGTCGTTCTCTTCACCACCGTCTCCAAACCGCGGGACCCCGTTTATGAGATTGAGAACCACATCGGTTTTCATACGATGATCGAACTCCAGCGGATTCGGGTCCCAGGGGTCGATAATGCCATCATGGTCGGTATCGGGATCATTGGGATTGGTACCCATTTCCAGTTCCTCGCTGTCTGTGAGAGTATCCCCATCGCTGTCGGCATTGTTCGGGTTTGTTCCTGCTATGAATTCTTCCAGGTTCGTGAGACCATCGCCGTCGGGGTCTTGACCTGCATCACTTGGGTCAGTGGGATCAAGTCCGTTATGGGACTCCCATCCATCAGGCATACCATCATTATCGGAATCTGAATCCATTGGGTCGGTTCCGGGTTCACCTTCACCGGGTTCACCTTCACCAGGTTCACCTTCGCCAGGCTCTCCTTCGCCAGGTTGACCTCCTTGTCCCGCTTCTTCGCCATCGCTCAAGCCATCGCCGTCAGTATCGGGATTGTTTGGATCAGTACCCGCCTGCCCTTCCTGGCCATCACTAAGTCCATCGCCATCACTGTCTGCATTACCCGGGTCAGTTCCCTGTTGACCTTCCTGACCATTGGAGACGCCATCACCGTCGGAGTCAGCATTGGGATTTCCGGGTTCTGTACCGTCCGGGATCCCGTTCCCGTCGCTGTCCCCACCGCTTCCACCGGTTACGCCATCGTTATTAAGGGTCGCTGTCAAGGGTAGTTTATCGTCGGGATCAAGGAATAAATCGCCATCCGTATCGCCGTTCAGGGGATTTGTAGGGGTCCATTCATCAAGTATATTATGCCTGTAGTACTCATCATAATTTGTATAGGGCAACCCCGTCTCTGCACCCACTGCGTTCTGCTCGGATAGGATGTGGTTTCCCGTAATCCAATCGGCGTCTGCATAAGCATCGGTAGGATCCATGGGATCAAGCCCCGAAAGCCCACCGGTGCCTCTTCCATAGAGGATCTCCCATCCGTCCGGGAGCCCGTCATTATCGGAGTCGGGGTTATTGGGGTCCGACCCCCATTCGAATTCCTGCACATTTGAAACCCCATCATGATCGGGGTCCAAATATGGGTCGTTACCATCGAGAGGATCGATTGCCGAAACCATGCTGAAAAAGGAGACCGCTAGAAGCAGGGTCCCCGCCAAAATTGCCATGCGTTTTTTCATTTTTTATCACCTTTCATTATTATTTATCGTTTCTTTTCCGATTCTAAGGAATCTATTTTTTTATAACTATTTAATACTTATAGGACGATGTTCGAACCCATTTAGGACGATATTCGAACTCAAGTAGAACAGTTTTCGAATTCAAATAGAACAATCTTCGAACTCAAGTAGAACAATCTTCGAACAATGGAGTATTTTCTATCGATCAAATATAATTTTTAAAATAGGAAGATTTTGTTTTTTAATCTTGTTGTGATGCCCGCTCTTTAGACTCATAGATATTCATTTTCAAAGGTATTATTAATGAAAAACCACTTTTTAGACCCTCTCACCTCAAAACCCCCAAAAAGCGGCCCAAAACTACTTTTTTGGAAAAAGCAGCCCAAAAAAAGAAGAGAAATGTGGTTTCAAGATGGCAAAAAAGATGAGGTTTCATACTTTATAAACAATTAAAAATAATAAAAAAAAAGGGGGAATAATCCCCCTAATATAATAATAAAAAAACTCACATCATGCCCGGTGGCATTCCGCCCATCCCGCCTCCCGGACCTCCCGGGGGACCGGACATCTCTCTTGCCGCGATAACGTCGTCGATCCTCAATATCATAACCGCAGCTTCCGTTGCAGAAGAGATCACCTGCGAGCCTACTTTCAGAGGTTCGATTACCTTGTTATCGAGCATATTTATAATTTCACCGGTATCCACATTGAGCCCGGCATATTTATCGCCGTCCTTGTGGGCTTTTCTGAGATTAATGAGCGTGTTTATCGGATCAAGTCCCGCGTTCTCCGCAAGGGTTCTCGGTACGACCTCGATGGCATTGGCAAATTCTTCAATGGCCATCTGTTCCCGGCCTCCTACTGTGGAAGCATAATCCTTCAATCCTCTCGAAATCTCCACCGCCGCAGAGCCGCCTCCCGCGGTGATCTTCCCTTCCTTGACCGCTGTTGAAATAACACCGAGAGCATCATCGAGAGCGCGTTGGAGTTCATCCACCACATGTTCGGTGGCACCTCTCACAAGGATGGACACGGCCTTGGGATTCACACAGCCCGTTACGAAGGTCATCCGATCATCCGATATTTTCCGTTCCTCAACCACTGCTGCGCTGCCCAGATCCTCCGATTGCAGATCATTGATATTGGTCACAATGCGAGCGCCAGTGGCCTTTGAGAGTTTTTCCATATCCGATTTCTTAGAACGTCTTATGGCAAATATTCCCTCTTTGGCCAGATAATGCTGTGCCAGGTCATCGATCCCCTTCTGGCATATTATCACGTTTGCCCCACTGTCCTTAACCGTTTTTACAAACTTTTTCAAAACCATCTCTTCCTGGGCAAGGAATTCCTGGAGCTGGTGGGGATCCCTTATGGATATCTTCGCATCCACCTCTGTTTTTTTAACTTCGAAGGCAGAGTTTATGAGAGCGACTTTCGCGTCCTTCACCTTTCGAGGCATTCCGGAATGTACTCTTTCCTTGTCGATGATTATTCCGTCTATGAGTTTGGTTTCATTAGCCGAGGCACCCTGTTTCTTTTCGATCTTGATGTTATCGAGGTCCGCTTCGACGTAATCGTCTTCGACCAGGGATATTTTCATGACCGCGTCCGCTGCGATGTCGGCTAAATGGTCCTTGACGACCTCTGCGTTCTTTCCGGTCATTGCGGTCCTCGCCAGGTCCAGCAGCGTCTCCTTATCATTCCGGTCCACCGTCACTGCGATATTATTCAGTATTTCGATAGCCTTATCGGAGGCCATTCTGTAACCTATGGTGATAAGGGTCGGATGAACGTTCTGTTCAATGAGATTCTCCGCCCTTTTCAATAATTCGCCGCCCACTACAACGGCGGTGGTGGTTCCATCACCGCATTCTCCGTCAAGTGTTTTGGCCACTTCAATCATCATCTTGGCTGCCGGGTGTTCCACATCGATCTCTTTCAGTATTGTAACGCCATCGTTGGTGATGACAACGTCCCCCATGGAATCCACCAGCATCTTGTCCATCCCTTTGGGTCCCAATGTGGACCTTACCGCATCGGCCACAGCTTTTGCTGCCTGAATATTGTTGCTCTGGGCATTTCGTCCCGTTTCACGTCTAGTTCCTTCCTTTAAAAGAATAATAGGTTGTCCACTCATCATGGCATTCACCTCGGAGCAACGTATGTTTGAACTTCTATATAAGGGTTATTGTGCAGTTGGCCTTTGTCAACCCAACCTGAACCTTTTTTTATTTGCTTTCAGGCTGTCAAGGACCGGCATCGCGCGGCCGGCAAGATAGGTGATTGCCGCACCACCGCCAGTTGAAATATGCTCGATATTTCCCCTTAGATCAAATTGGTCGATAACTGTGGTAGTCTCTCCCCCGCCCATAACGGTATAAATACTCTCGCTGGCGGCAACCTCGAATATCGCCCGGGTCCCAAATGAAAAATCATCCTGTTCGAAGACTCCGGCCGGACCGTTGAGCATTACCGATTCACATCCCATAATCTCATCGCAGAAGAACTCTATTGTATTTCGGCCCAGGTCTTTGATTAGTTTCTCTGTGGGTAGCATATCTATGAACAGCTCCTCTCGTTGCCCATTATTGTCAACTGCCAGGTCATCAGGCATGAATATCTGATAAGGGTACTTGTATATCAGGCTTCTCGCCATCTCCACATACTTATCCAGATCCTTGACCTGCGATCTCAGCATTCCCGTGTTTCGCTTGCCCAGGTCGATCTTGTTGGCCATCAGGAAAACGTTAGCAACCAGTCCCGTTACTATGAGCTTATCCGCCTTTTCGGATGATAAAAGATTACTGGCGATGGATACGGAATCGTCCACCTTAACCCCTCCAAGGACCACAGCCATGGGCTTTCTCTCCCCTGAAACGATACTGTCCAATGCAGCAATTTCCTTTTCCATCAACCGGCCGGCAGCCGAAGGTAGTAGCTCAGTAAAACCGTTCAAGGATGGCTGGCTTCGATGTGCCGCTGCGAAGGCATCGAAGACGAAATAATCGCAAAGCGGGCTCAAGTTTCGCACAATGTAAGTGTCCTTCATGAGACGTGAAGGCCTGTTGCTGTAGGCGTTCTCTTCGGAGTAGAGCCTGGTATTTTCGAGAAGAAGGATCTGTCCATTTTCCATATCCAGTATCGCCTTTCTGGCCTCGGAGCCGATCAGGTCCTCAACATAGTTCACTTTTCTTTCGAGAACCTCCTCCAATACCTTCCTGTGAAGACCGAGTTTTACACAATCAGGATTCCCCGCTCGGGATTGGTGGGCCATAAGGACCACTTTACTTCCCTTCAGCTCGTTGATGCTAGGAAACAACTGCCTGAACCTTTCTCTGCCTATGATCTTGTTCTCTCTCATATCAATGGTGGAATTTATATCCACGCGCATAAGCACGGTCTTACCTTCCATGGAAAAGTCATCAAGAGTGAAGAACTGTTTAACCATTTTGTCACCGCCATATTGGTATGAAAAGATCATTTTTTGGTGGCAAAGTGATTCATATTTATGCTATTTAATATATCCGATGAATCACCCCCATTTAGAAATGGAAACAGGATTTCCGATAGGATAATCCAACATTTACCATCCTAAAACAATCTAAATTACAATATATTATCACTCAATTTTTGAACAGATTAACAGAACAACACCCAGTATGGCGCATATGGAACCGAACATATAGCCGAAAGAGGCAATACCGATGATACCAAGAATCATGGCAGGGTATAATTTTTTCGATAACTGAACGGCCATTACTGCTGCCAAGGAACTGAATGAGGCAAGGAGAGTCATGGCATAGGAAGAATTGTAGTTATTTCCTTCTGACATCGAAACGCTATTATCCAGGTTCGAATCAGAGTCCAATTGCAGATTTATGATAGTCGATGAACTTTTAACCGATGCCGATCCGAAACCTTGTTTCCGGGCGGTGATGGTATAGGCCCCATGAGGCAAATTCTCAAAGAAAAAATACCCTTCGGGGTTGGTTGTTGTCTTCCTATTTAATTCATCGATTTTCACATCCACGTCGCCAAGCACACTACCATCACCCTCTCCACTGAATACTCTCCCCATGATGTCACCCTTCGCACCATCCGGGTTTTCGTTGGAATCTGCCATCGTTGAAGGGTGGAGAGGAAGTGAAACAAACAAAAGGATTCCCAAGATGAATGTAATAAAGAACAGGCCCTTGGATGCTCGTCCATACCTTTTACGAGCCGCTTTTCTCTTTTCAACGGAAGAGATAAAATTTTCACGTTTCTTTTCGTTCCCTTTTGGGAATCCTTCTTTATATTTTTCAGTTGGTTTTTCTTTTTTGGGGAATACAACTTTTCCCATCTTTCGCCGTTCATACCCGCTTTCTATTTCCATTGTTAATGGTACGCATTTCACATCCTCATCCATGACCATTGCATTACGAGATTCCTTCTTCGGATGGAACAAAAATACATTTTTCCCCATCTGCGCCTTATCTCTGGATCGACCAAAATCTTTTCGTTTATCATCAGGGTTGTTAGTATCTTCTTCCACCACCACAAGAGATTCGGATGTTCCCATCACTTGTCCCGGATCTCCTTTACTTAAAGTCAGACATACGTCCCTATCGCATTGGGGACATCTAATAAAAAAACGTCCGGTCTTCCTGCCTTCCGGTGTTAATGTGTTGATTTTTTCATCACATAGGGGACAGACGGTCTTGATAGTTTTCATAATTCCATGAGTTAGAACATATGCCAGCTTATTTATATTTTACCTGTTAAAAATAGATGTACTGTATTTCCTTGGATTACCGATCCACCCATACTAACTGGGTTAATCGCTTCTCAATTCTTCCAGCGCTCGTTCGTAGCCCTGCAGAAAGCCACTTTTAAACTCGTCTGGTTCTTCCAAATATTCGATTTCAGCTATTAGTGAGTTCATGATTTCCTCGATTGATTTCTCTTTCTCGCCCATCTCTTTCTCGCCCATCTCTTGCCTTTCTTCCGGGATCATGGAATCGGTTTCATCATCGGTTTTCTCTTCCTTGCCCATCTTGTGATTTTCATCCTTTATTACCGAATCAGTATCCTCACGGGACCTCTCTGTGTCGGTCATCTCTTTATCTTCAATCATGGCTTCCAGAACGTTGGGTTCATCTAATTCATCATCCCATTCCGAAAAGGGTAACGGCTTGACCTCCATTACTTCTTCCTCGTCTGCCTCAGGCTCATTCATCTCCTTTTCTCTTTTATTTTTTCGTATAACCTTTATCATTATTTTTTTCTTTTCCACTTCTTCGATTCTTGGTATCTTCTTCGGTTTGGGTTCCTTTTTCTTCAATACTACCCTCGGCAAACGATAATCATATTCTTCGTCTTCCCTTTTCTTGAAGAATGAATCGGATATATCATCGATCATTCCACTAAATTCTTCCTCCTCCGGCTCGACGGATCCCTTTTGCTTACGTAATTTTTTCCTCTTGTAAAGGCTATTCAAGATAACCACAATAAAGATCGTAGCTATTATAACCACCGAACATATGTAGAAACTGATGTTATCTTTATTGGGTTTTACCTCATCCTCATTTTCGTCGGGTCCAGAAATTTCAATAACCTCATCCCCGATCTCAACAAAAACAAAGATAGAATCGAAATTGCTGTTCCCCGCTTTATCAGTCACAGTTAATTTTACCTGATAAGTTCCGGGATCTCGAAAGATAAATACCGGGGTCGGTCCGTACAAAACCATCTGGGCGCCAAGATAAGGAAAACTCCAGCTGTAATTAAATATTCCCACGTTATCGGTGCTTTCTGATCCATTGAACTTCATTATATTACCGATCTTGGAAGTGAGGTTACCCCCAGGGTCTGCCAAGGGTGCTTCAACATCCGAAACTGTGATTATTACATGGTCCATGGCGTAGTTACCGGCATCGTCGCTAACATTGAGGAAAATGATATATTCGCCCATTCTATAGAAAGTAAAATCCATTTGTGACCCAACGTATATCCAGTTCTTTTCATTGTAGAAAAAGGTCCACGTGTAAAACGCGATACCTACATTATCTGTACTCAAGGAACCATCGAGATAGAATTTCTCATATTGGTCAACGGTTTGATCGCTACCCCCTTTGGGTATTGGAAGCGTAATGTCCAAGACCTTTACATAGAACATACTCTGATTAGTATTATTCCATGAATCATTTAGTCTTATTGTTACCGGGAACAACCCGGCTTCGGGGAAAGTGAAATTTGTTCTCATGCCATATAGGAAATACGTTTCCCCAAGGTATTCCACAATCCACGTAACGTTCATGATCCCGAGGTTATCGGAGCAGTTACCAGCATCGAAGAATGCGGATTCATGTTGATCGATTGTTACATTCTCCTCAACATTGATCCATGGAGGCTCTCGGTCAAGTACGGTAATGAAAACGGTATCATTGTCTTCGCTCTCCCGTGTATTTGTTATACTCAAACGCACTTCATAGACACCAATAATATCGAAATCGAATGTGGGAAACGGTCCGAATTTCTCCACATCCTTTCCATTATAACGGAAGGACCAGGAAAAGTTTTTGATACCGACATGATCAAAACTGAGAGTACTGTTGAAGGTAAATGTATCGAATTGATCGATAGTAACATCCGGACCGGCGTAGGCCAAGGGAATCTCTAAATACCGGTCCACTGGGAAACGCAGTGAGAAATTATCCTGGCTGGAATTGCCCTCTATTTCGTAAGGAGAAGACCATACCTTTCCGTATTTTTCAGCACCGTAATACCGGTAAAGATAATTGGACCAGTAATTCCCTTCGTTTCCATCATTCCAGGAGTTGTTCCAGCCATCGTCATAGGCTAGAGTTACCAGAAGGTGGCTGTGGATCAGATCGTTGTGGTGGATGGTGTTGTTAATCGAATTTTGTAAGTATATCCCGGCCTCCGAATTCTCCGAAATGTAATTGTATTCGATGATAGTATTTTTGGAGTCGAACAAGCTGATACCGACTCCTCTACCATTGTTTATGAAATTGTTCGAAATTTCGTTTTTCTGACCCCCCGAAATGACTATACCGTTGTAATTATCCCGGTATTGACCGTTATATATTCTATTGTTAGAGGATTGGATCAGAGTAGTACCATTTCCATTATTCGAGAAACAGATATTATTGAGTAGATCATTATTGTTGGATTCCTCGATATATATACCGTCCCTTTCGTTCATGGAAAAGACAGAATCAAATAATTGATTGTTGTCAGCATCGTAAAGCCTGATACCGAATACATTATTCTTACTCTCGATACCGAAGATTATGTTATCATCTGATAAATATAGGGATATGCCGCTACTAGTGTTCAGACAGGTATTTTCAGTTAATTTATTCGATGAAGAATTGTAGAGTTCGATACCGGCATCGTTCGAATTGATACTGTTATTTCGAACATTGTTGTGTTTAGAATTCGAAATTTTTATCCCATCATCTTTATTGAATGAACAGTTATTCTTCGATATATTATTGTTATTGGATTTATCCAGGTAAATTCCTTCCAAAGAATTGAGATCAGAGGCATTATTCTCGATAGAATTCCAATCCGACCAGGAGATAGAAATACCTCGATTTTCATTGTTGTTGAAGGTATTGTTGTATATTTCATTGTAATGGGAATTATTAAAGTATAAGCCATGCTGAACATTAGAATCGCAGCTATTGTTGAATATTTCATTGTCATTGGAATAATAAAGGAAGATTCCATTATTATGATTCGAATCAAAGGTATTATTGAATATTTTATTGGAATTGCCCTCATCAAGGTAAATGCCATTCCGAGAATTGCTTTTGATGGAGGTTTTCACGATTGTATTTTTGTCCGACCTTTCAATATATAGACCGTAGTATCGATTCATGTTGCATGAGTTATTATTCAAGAGATTGAGGTCCGATCGATACAGTGAAATCCCATGATAATAATTTGAATCGAAGATATTATCGAATATGTTGTTGGAATACGAGTAGTAAATCTCAATCCCAATATAGTCATTGTTCTGACCTATATTACCTGTGATATTATTGAGATTGGAGCCAGAAATATACAAACCATCCTCATCATTTGACTCAAAACTATTGTTCATTAAAGAGTTGTAGTCGGAATTGGACAATTGCATTCCATCACCCGAATTTGACTCTGCGGAATTGCTGAGAATCTCGTTGTAGTCGGAATTGGACAATTGCATTCCATCCCTCGAATTTGAATCAATAGTATTGCTGAAAATCTTGTTGTAGTCGGAATTGGACAATCGCATTCCATCCCCTGAATTTGACTCCGCAGTATTGCTGAAAATCTCGTTAAAATCGGAAGAATAGAGATAAATACCCCTCCAATTATCATTGAAGGTATTGTTGAAAATTGAATTTATATCGGACCGGGAAATATGGATGCCAGAGTCTCCGTTTCGGTTGCAGGTATTGTTGTATACCCGATTGGACCGGGATCGATCTAGATCAATGCCCTTGTAATTGTTGTCATAAATATTGTCTCTTATAGTGTTCCAATGCGACTCATAGAGATAGGCCCCCGCGGCACCCCGGGATTCGCATGTATTATTAAATATTGATGTATAATTCGAATTATCAAGATAAATGCCATTGCTCCCAATCAGCAGAAAGGTATTGTTCGAGATGACATTTCCCTCCGAATAAGCTGAACGTATCCCGATCCTGCAATTCGTAAACAGATTGTTCTCGACCTTGCAGTAATCAGAGTCAGAGATGTACAAACTCGAAAACCCTAACCCCCATCCGGAGTCATTTATCTTGAAACCTCTGACATTCACCCAACTGGCGTTGATGAACACGACATTTGTTGCTCCCTCTCCCTCGATCACAGTAACGTCAGACCCGGAGCCTACCAGTTGAAGGGGCTTGGATATCGTTATGGTCTCGTTATATATTCCCGGATCTACAAAGATCGTATCGCCGGATGTGGCATTGTCGATGGCAGCCTGAATTGTCGTGTGATCCCCCGAACCAGTGCCGTTCACCTTTAGGGAACCTCGAGAGCCTTGCGTCGGGATTGCATTAGTAGTGGAGATATTTGACAATATGTGTGGAGAATTATTAACGGTCAGCAGAAATACGACGAATAATAATAGCACCAAATTTCTACGAGTTCTCATATTATCTATTGAATGAACAAAGAATTTACTATTTAGGTTTTTTCTATGTTTTTGGTCAAAATATCATTTGTTTGTGTTGCTATGGGACATTTATCGAGGGGGTTTGGGAAAATACGTTAGCCGTATCAGGGTACATTATTCATGTGAAACGGATAACATTTGTCGGTAAAAATGACCTACGGTAATTTAAAAACCCATCGTTTAATATAGTCAAATCAGTCCAGATGATGTTCAGTAAGAAGTAATTACAATATTTTTAAATAGATTTTACTCCCATAACACTTTCCACCATAAAAATCCTTCTAGGGCGAAAGAACCATGGCCACCTTTGCATTCACCAATTGGGCGATCGCGTATTTTATTTCCGGTGCCTTCATGGTCGGCTTGAGCCTTCTGCTCATCCAGAAGAAGCGAAGTGACCCCATAGTAATCTTATTCGCCATTGGTTCAATTCTAGGAGGTTTGACCGCTTTTTCGGCTGCATTGATGGTATGTATAACCGACGCCCACCTTTGGCTCAAATTTGCCTATTTTTATTATATTGCCGATATTATAGCCCTGACGTTCCTGTATCATTTTTCCCACATGTACCGGGTAAAGGGTAGTATATGGAAGCATTGGAAGGTGATGGTAGTTTACCTTTTACCATTATTAGTCAGCCTTCTGATAATAATCAATCCCGCGTTAATGGATGCGGACTTTGAGAACAAGGAGAGCCATCCCACTGGACATATATTGCCCGCCAGGGCAGATACATGGGTAGGAGATTTTTTCCAGGGCTGGGTTGTATTGATAGGTATAGCAACATTCGTGAACTGTATCTGGATATTCAGACAGAAAGAGGACCTTGAACTGCGGCGACAGGGTGCTTATTTCATGATGGCCTATTTCTTTCCTTTAATCGGTGGAATCATGACGAACTTCTTCAAGGGTGTTCTTGGTGTTCACCTTATGCTCAATACTGCTATTCTAATGATGCCAATTTCCATGAGTATTCTTGCCTATGGTATCCTAAAGGAGAGATTATTCGATATTGACATTATCGTAAAAAGAAGCATCCAGTACTCTCTTGTGACATTTGCACTGACCGGAGTTTTTTTTCTTGTAGAGAAAATGATGGAGAACCTGGTTAAGATCGAGGTAGTTGGTCAGACGAAATTATCGGGATTCATCTCTGCTGGCGTAGTGATATTAAGCTCCATGCCAGTGAAGGCTATAGGAAAAAAATTAGTTGAAAAATGGTTTCCTGATGTGAAAGCTCTAGATCCTTTGGAAGCGCAAAAAATGAGAGATCTTGAGATATACAAAGAGCAATTGAGAGTTGCGCTGGCAGGTGGATCTGTTGAGTGGAATGAGAGAAGGCTGCTTGGGCAGCTGCGGAAATCTTATGAAATAAAACTTTGTATTTGTTTAGCTCCAACGGGAAACACGTCTGAAAAATCTCGAGCGCTCACGCCAGGCAGAGATTTTCTCTGA
>JASLWR010000075.1 GCA_030740765.1 Thermoplasmatota archaeon | reverse complement strand
TTACTTCTCGGTCTTGCCATAATGTAGGTATACACAATTAACTATTATAATTATGCGGTGTTTTCGAGGACATTCCCAATAATAATTACAGTTCGGCATTCCACAGGGCATCCCCTACGAAATGAAGCGTGGCCACTACCTTTCCCTTCGATAGCGAAACCAGCCGTTCCCCGCTCTCCCGACTTTTACCCACCAGTATCGGTTTCAGGTTCTTTTCGTCCCTTACCCAGATTATATCGCCCTCTTTGATGGAAATATCCGCATCAATGATTCCCGGTGCCATTACATCAGCTCCATTCACGAGGTACGGTATGGCTCCCATATCCACGGTGACGTACTTCGTTATTATCGGATATCGGTTGTGGCCTCTTAAGGTAAGATAAAAACATCCCTCCAACGAGAAGAACGTCGGTACCTTATCAAGGATCAATATATCCCCTTCCTTGGAAGATGCTCGCTCCACTCCCAAATCCATAAGATGAAAATCGTATCGATAATAATCAGTTAAAGCATTGTTAACCTGCTTTAGCTGTTTTCTTTTTAAAAAATGCCTTCTCGAGTAATGAATATCGCTCACTTTTGACACGGCCCCTTGGGCTTGCGCAACCCCTTAATAATATCTCATCTGGTTCAATTTATTGTAGCATATCACCCTGTTCTTATCCGCCATGGTGTGATTCGGATCGATTGCAAGAGTGTTTTCAAAACACTGGATGGCTTCTCGGTATCTCCCAAGGTTGACCAGACAGTTTCCCTTGTTGTACCACGCGGTCTCGTCATTTGGATTAAGATGGATGGCCTGGTCGAAGCACTCAACGGCCTCGTTATAACTTCCCAACGAGTCCAGAATATTACCCTTGTTACCCCATGCTTGCCACATGTCAGGTTCAAGTGCAAGAGTATTATCGAAACTGATCAATGCTTCCTCGTATCGCCCCAGATCCGCCAACGCATTACCTTTGTTGTACCACGCATCCTGATCATTGGGATTAATCTCAAGTACCTTGTTGAAACAGAGAATGGCATCCTCAAAGCGATTGTAATAGCTGCAGAGAACTATTGCCTTGTCATACCAGGCTATCTCGAAATCCGGGTTGATCTTCGTGGCTTCATCAAAACAGATCAAAGCCCCCTGTGGATCGTTCAGGTGCTGCGAGAGGATCAAACCCTTGTCATACCAAGCGTTCTCGTTTTCGGGATCGTGACGAAGCGATTTATCGAAGCAATAAATAGCATCGTTATACTTCTCAAATACAGTACCGAAGATATGACCCTTCTCATACCACGCCTTTGCATTTCTTGGATTCAGTTTGGTGGCTGCATCGAGAAGTCTCAATCCTTCATTGTGTTTTTTCAATCCCTTTGAGAGTACATAACCCTTCAAGTAGAGCAATTTACCATTTTTCTTATCAAGGTTCAAAGCCTCATCCAATACCCTTGAAGATTCTTTCGGTTTGTCGATTAGCAAGAGAATATTTGCAATGGCAATCAATGCCTTAATATTGCGAATATCTTCACGCAGTACTGCCTTGAAACACTTCAGGGCCTCGTCGTATTGAGACTTGATTCTATAGAGTATCTTTCCCTTTCCGAGAAGTGCTTTGACATTTTTGGAGTCGACTTCAATGGCTTTATCATAATATTTTATTGCCGCATCCACGTCGCAATTATCTTTCCGAGCTTTCTTTAATATTTTGGCTACCAGCGATAATGCTTTTTCATTGGTAGGGTCCTTTTTGAGAATCTTGTCGATAACCTTAAAGGTTCCTTTCTTGTCCTTTTTTACCTTGAAAAGGATGCTTGCCTTCAAGAGTTGGGCATCCATATTATCGGGATTAATCCTTATTGCTCCCTGAAGATAACGAAGTGCCTCGTCTGTCTTATCGAGATACTTGTAATAGATATTTCCTTTCTCGAACCAGGCCATGTCAAGGTAAGGCTCGAGTTCAATTGCCATATCGAGACACTTTATGGCATCATCATATTTCTCGAATGCTCTTGCGAGCAGTACTCCTTTGTAATACCAAGATTGCTCATTATCTGGATTAATCATAGTCACCTTGTCAAAGGCCTCGAGGGCATCAATATCCTTTTTCTTCTTGTATAGAATTGAGCCCAGATAGAAGAAACCTTCCTCATGGCCGTCATTTATACTGACGAGTTTATTGAACGCCTCCAATGCACCATCCAAGTCCGATTTGTGTTCATAGAGATATTTTCCCTTTAATAGGTTCCCCATGGGAGATTTGGGATTTATCCCAAGGGCCTTGTCAATGAATTTCAGCGCGGTATCGAAATCCTCATCGAAGGCGGCATTTTCCGCTTCCTCCACCAATTCATATACCATGTCATCAACGCTTCGTAGTGAAACGTCTTCTGTGTCCGACCCAGGCGGGGTTATCATGGATCCGATCCCGACACCGGTGGGTGGTCTAATAACAGGCACATCACCCACAGTCTTGATGAATTCAGCAATGTTTTTTTTGTTCAACAAGGTAGATTTTTTCCAGATATCGTCAAAAGTGTCGATCATGGAAGAAACCACATCCTCGTCATTCAATTCCAGAAGTGACGTGACGGAGCGAGTGAAGGAATCTTCATCCAATTTACCCATGATTACCCCCAAAAATTCAGCATCGATAGCAATGAAGGTCTGGTTAGTATTGAGTATGCTTCTGAAGGATAGATTCAGTTCGGGAGGTACACTGAGATTTAAGCTGTCCAGCACAGCAAGTGGATCCACGGACCCATCCCGCATATTTTTTTCGGTAACGGAGGTAAGAATTCGAATATCAAACGGATCTCTGAACTCCTTGGAAAGTATAAGTCGTTTGAGAAGACCGGCAGTGTCCTGGTTATAGTATCCGGTGGATATCAGAATTTCCTCTTTCGCTTCAACCAATCTCTTTAGTAATCTGTTTCGAAACGGAGAGGGATGATATTCCACGTCTGGAACAAAATTGTCCATACCTACCAAGACTACACTTCCGTCATCATTTTACCATCCGACTTTGATCTAGTGCTTCACCGGCCCTTCTTTACCGCAATTTGGGCATACAATCTTCGTTGGTGGATTATATTTATCGATCTTTATGGAATTGCCGCAAGTAGAACATGTCACCGACATGTTGCGATCGGGGTTCTCCTTCTTTTTCCGAAGAAGGAACCACCAGATGAGAAAAGCGGCAGTGCCAATGACTATCACACAAAGGACGATAATCAACGCGACAACCCAGCCAGCCAACATGAAATACCTCTATATTATTTTTGGTCGATAACCGAAATAGGTGCTTAATACGCAGGATATATTTAATAGATTATGGAATTATAATTCAATGTAATAAATATGCCATTATTCGAAACGTTCTTTTACCTTCAAACCTCTCTTCCTTGCTTCCTCAACCATAGTGATGCCGGGGATGGCAAGTTCTACCGGGATCGCCCCGGGAGATAATCTTCCCTTGGCAGCAAGTATGGCAACTATGGACGCGTGCCATCCGGTCAATCGCTGCATTGATGTGAAACCGGTCCTTTCATCGTAGTTATCCACAAGTTCTACAAATACCTCAGCCTTTTCACCGTTTTTTTCTCCTATGCATTTTACAAGTATCACGCATACGTCTTTTATTTCCGGTCTGACGATCTTTGGCTCCAGCAGTGCTCCGAGCACATGGCGTGGAATAAACTCAATGCCTCCTTCCTTAACGGGTTCTGGAGATAAAAGTCCAAGCTGGCTGAATGCTCTGAACTGTGCCCAATGTCCGGGATAACGGAGTGTCTTGTTCTCAAGTCGATCGAGTTTCCCTTCAAGTGTCCATGGAGCCGTTGAAAGACCGCCGGAGGTTACGAATGCCTCAAGTCGACCCAGTGGTGGGGGAAAATCAAGCTCCTCAAAATCGTTAAAGCACTCTACCTCTGTTACCTTTCCATCTCGCAGGAAATAAGCATTACCATAATATTCATTGGCTAATCCGTTAAAGTTAAACGTCAAAAGATAATTCCAGGGTGGTTTCGGGTTCTGGGGGAGGCCCCCGTCCCAAATGAAAACCTCTTTTGCTCTATCCACAAGAGAGATAGCATACATGGCGAGAGATATATTCAAACCAGGTCCCATTCCACAGTCGGGGACGATGGTGATCCCTGCTTCAAGAGCGTCCGAATTACGAGAAAGCTGCTTACGAACTATCTCGGTATTACCTCCAAGGTCACACATGTTCGACTTAAGTGATATGGCGAGTTCCGTGAGATAGAGATTGTATTCATAAGGTACTGCGGAAAGAAGAGAGGATGTACCTTGAAGTACTTTCTCCAGTTTATCCAGGTCCATAATATCGAGCGGCACTCCCCTTGCAACTTCCCGGGCTAGTAGTTTATTTATTCTCATTGCAGCGGTTTGCGCAATGTCCTCATGCGAGTCAACGAGGATAATCTCTTCGGCATCTCCAAACCGACCCATATCGTATGCCGCAGCGATTCCCTGGCGTCCAGCACCTATTACAGCATATTTGTAACCCATGAAACCATCTCAGACCCGTTAATAGAATATATTTATTCTATATGAACGGAAGTTCGGGGGAGCCCGTAAATATGCTCTGGATATTTAATATTTTTTTCTCACAGGGCTGCCGTTTTCAGATGGAATTTATTTCTGATATTTCATTTAGAATATGGATACGTTCTCTTGAAAAGTTTGACATTCCAACAGGTGTGTCTTTACCGAATATGCAAACGCTGAAGACCAGTTCATTTGGAGATGGTCATAAGGAACATTTGTCGATCTGAAACTTTTTGATGCGTAGCTGGGCTGGATAGGGCGGGCCAAAAAGTTTTAGGAATTCCAAAAGCCCACCCCATCCTGCTCGCTACGCCTGGTGGTTACTATGCTTGAAGGAAAGGTTGGGTGGTGAACATTTGTCATTAGTGATTGGAGACATTTGTCGGTTGTTGTAGTGGACATTTGTCAATGATGGAGCCAAACATTCATCACTATTATTGCACCATAGGAAACCAACCTTTTCAAATGATAATAAATAGAAAAACAGGTAATTCTCGGAAATGATAATCACTTGTAGTAGTCGAAAGAGATTATTTAAATAGGGAATAATCGGTATTTTTTTCATGGAATCCGAAAGGGTTCCAGGGAATTTACTCTCGAGGAGAGCGTTCCCGTGTCATTCAAGGGGGTTTGACAAATGGAAGATGACGAACAAATGAAACTGCGAGGATTATTCCTTAGCGAGGACGAGATCGCCCTTCTAAAGGAATTGAGAAACCTTGGCGGCATGTAAGTCCACAACAGGACCGAATCAATCGATTCAATCGAGATATACAGGTCTTGCGAGTCCGGACAACAGTATAGCTAACTTTCCGGTATCATCTTAATACTGTGCTTTCGGTTCACTCGTCCACCAATAACCGAGATTAGCCCGAACAAATAAAACAGGGTAAGGCCTGCAATGGAAAAAAGTTGGGCCGTTTTCAGTGCGGGATCGAGTGGTTGATGTTCCAATCCCCTTCGGGATTTGGAAGGGATTCCCGGCTTATTATCTGTTCCTTGTCCGCCAGGTGGACTCGCCTGCAATATGCCCATGTTCTCGATAGTATCTTCATTGCGGGTCCCATAGTCCTCTAAACCGGTAGTGGCATTACCATCCAGGTCGGCCTCCGCACCACCTCTCGAAAGGATCTTAACATCATTTTCATCATCGACCCTAAGCATCCAGTTCCCCGGTTTTTTGTTATCCGGCACAAAGGTCCCGAATGCCTCCAATCTCGCCCCTATATCAATGCCTTGAAGCGGTTCTGTTGGATTGAGCACGATCTTTTTGTCCGGAAACCGATCATCCCTGATAAGAACTATACCTTTCTCAGCGTTTATTATTCTCTCAACAATAGCATGGATCACATTAAGCCGTTTCCCGTCAAAATCATCCGGCTGATCCAGAAGTGAATTTATCGTAATATTGATTATGATGACTTTTCCTTTTTCCACATCTTCGGTTCTCTCCACGATCAGCTGCCAATACCCGGACGAATTCGGTGGTGGCTTGAATGTCCCGGTGGCTTCAATTTTCATTTCCAGTTCCAATCCCTGAATCGCTTCGATGGGATTCAACACGATCTTTTTATCCGGTGTTCTTTCGTCCCTAATAAGGGCTAGACCTTTTGCGGGATCCATTATCTTATCCACGATGCCGTGAGTTACCGTTATCGGTTTGCCTTTGTATTCCAGTGGATTTTCAAGAAGTTGTGGTATGGAAACCTCTTTCGCTAATATAAGTTCATTCATCCCACCCTGTTGTGGTCCCATTTTGGATTTTTCGGTCCTTTCCTCGATAGCAAAATTTCCCGCAGTCACGGTAGCCACCAGCAGCAGAGAAATAATAATAAGAGGAATTCCAATGCTTATTCCTTTCTTTGCCCGACCCGGATTTCGCCAGAACCCGCCCTGTCCCAATCGAACTAATATCGATCCGCCCAATATGGCACACGGCGGGATCAAGGGAGAGTAATACCTAATATCCTCAATGGTCCTTTTTAAGACCCACCCTTGAGAGAGATATATAACAAATGTTAACAGGATCCATGCGAACAAAGCGAACATAAGAGGTTCTTTCCTTAAAAACCAGAGAGCAGGTAACGAAAGAAATAAAATGGGAACGAATATCAGCATGTACTGGAAAATGTACGGAGCGTTCTCCTTATCGTCATCACCCCAGATGAAATAGCTTTCAAAGAATGAGTTGGGAGGCTCGTACGATTCCAAGGATTGGTTACCTGAAGTATCTGCATTTATAACCGCAAGGATGTTTTGCGACTGGTATCCCGAGTTCATGGGTCCTCCGAAATATTTAGCGTTGTAGCACATCAGGATCGATCCGATTATGATCATCCCGACGGTAAGTGGAATTATTATTCCTATCCATCGCCCGAGCGATCTTTTCGAAAAGAAGTTTTTAATGAACCCACTTATACGCTTTGCATCATTTTTTTTGGCTCTTTTCTTTACCGATGCTTCCTTAATACTCAGACCGAGAAAATATATGTAAGGCATGGAACAGGCAACGAGGGTTGAATATCTCATGGTCACGCCACACCCGAAAAGAAGCCCTGAAAGTATCGCGATAGATGTCGGAAGAACCCATCGTCGTATGAACGGATGTCCATTAATTTCCATCCCGCTCGAATCCATCTCAGGGGGTTCGTTATCCCAATCGATCTTATTATTTTGACTATCCCTTTCCCCCTTTCCCTCGACCTCATCCGGGTTTCGACTTTTTTTCCACATATCCACTGAGATCAGAAATAGCCACAGGCCCCCCATTGCAAATGCCGTAGAAGACAGATCACCCATCCAATGGCCGAAATATAGCTGGAGTGTGATACCGCAGGTCATGGCCAAGAACGTGGCTGTAGCGGCAACCTTCCACCCAAAGATGCGTCTTGCCACACCCCAGGTACTGAAACTAAGTAGAATTACTACTAGAACACCAAAAATATCCTCAGCACCAATGTAGATGAGCCAAGAGATCACTACCGAAGGACCGGGAGGCCAGTGATTGACATAATGATATTCTCCATCCACCACGGCAACTCCTGAAGCCAGTGGGGGAATATAACCGTCCACGTTCTTATGGGCCACCAGGCGATGCTCGCCCACTTTCAATTTCATTATTAATTTCAATTTCCCATCGTTGCCGGTGGTATCGATTACCTTAATTGTCGGGGGTTCCGGATCAACAGATATGTTCACATCTTCCACAGGAATCCCGAAAATATCCTCCACTGAGATAGATAATTCGTAATCGTTCTCCACAGCGAAAAAGACTGCACCCTTCTCGTCGGTGATTCCCTCCAAGGCTCCCAGCGAAACCCGTAAACCCATGAGGCTCCCCGATGGAGGTCGGATCCGGACAAAAGCATGCTCTCTATCTTCTGAAGAGAGGGAGATTACACCCGCAAGATCCGTTTCGCCAATAAATTGCCCATTGACATTTATTTTAGCTTGGAAAATAGCTTCGGATGTTCCATTGACGATCCGTTCAACCTTCAAAGCCGTTCCAAGATAATCATAGGTCAGCTTTTCAACTTCTACCGTTGCATAGATATTATACCGACCACCCTTGGATTTGGAGTCGATCATCACTTGCATAACTGCCGGGACATCATTTTCTCTCGGGATTATTATCTCCAGTGGTACGATCCCCATCGGTATATCATATAAAATACAAGTTCCATTTTCATCAGTAATATTGGAAGCAACACCACCCTGTAGTCCCCCTTTGAGTTTGATCGAAACATTGGCATTGAATACCGGAGTTCCATTTACATAAGCAATCTCGATTTTAAGATCGTTATTCTTACCCGATTCATCGAACGAACCAATTATAGTAGTTATATCCGCCGCGCTATTATCTGATTTCGTTGTAAAAACGGTATCGTAATAGTAGGTTCCCCGAGCCTCCTGAAGCGGTATAGAATAGTAACCCTCGGTATATAGTTCCGCCCAACCGTAGAATCCCTCCTCATCCTTGAGATGCGGTTTTTCCCCTTCGACCCCGTGCTCGAATCCTCTTATGTATATGGTAACCACGATGAAGACGATAAAAAGAAACAGAATCGCTCTTTGGCGGTTGAGCTTGCAGTGGGGATCGGGTTTGATCACCTGTCGTATAAAGGTGGATATGGAACTGGGCATTGGTGCAGGAATAAAATACAGAGTATAAAAAGCTTGGGGAATGGGACCCGGCGTATATGAGTCCGAAATGTGTTATACAATGTATTATCCCAGGATACTTCTAACCCCTCCAGGTTACCCAAGGTGATTCCGAATCCCATTTTCTTCCTCTATGGATGATTCATTCAATTCTTTTGGAATAATTGCATTACATTAATATTTCCATAAAACCTAAGGGAAAATATGAATTCAGATAAATCCACGACGGAAAATGACTGTGTGTGTATGACGCCACCATTTAATTATAAGAATTATGAATCGACTAATATCGGTGACGATCTAACAAACGGCAGATATGGAGAAGTAAGTATAAAAAAATGCATGAAATGTGGAAAATTATGGCTCGACTATCATGTGGAGTATGAAGGATATTCAGGTTCTGGCCGTTGGTTCAGAGGTTTGATCTCTGAAAATGAAGCATCCAATATTGCTCCTTGCTCAGCAGTGAATTTTTTAGAAAAGCTTGATTGGTATTTTTATGGAGGTTCCTACTTTTCAACAACCGGTAAAATGGGTAGCGGTAAGGTTATGGTTGATCTATAAATCATATAATGAGTATAAAAATCTTAGGGGATAGTGGCGGGTCTATTGAATCAAAAATGATAGGTGACATGATACTCCATAAGACGAGAATTTGATTGATTAGTTCTAGAAAAAAGCAAATTGTCGTGTTTTTTCCACATTAATGGTTTCCCAAAACGATAACTTACTACCTCTGCAGCCCGTTCTCCTTCATGATGAACGCCATGTGGTCTTTTTGATAAGGGTCCAATTCAACGGCGTTTTTTACAAGGAATCCTGCGCTCGTCATCTCATCTCTTATATCTTTATAAATCAAACTGGATTCTTTAACAGAGTCAATACAGTTCGCCTTTATCATGAGGTAAGCGTTTCCGTTCTTCTTGAGAAAACTATTCGCATTCGCCATAAAGATCGAAGCCTGACTCCTCTGTGCAATGTCCTGATATATGATATCTACCTTGCCCACGATGTATCGGTACGTTTCAGGCTTCATTGCGTCAGCAAGTATCGGAAAGATATTCGGACGTTGTTTCGCAAGTACCAGAAGGTCGCGAAAGGTTCTAGGTGATATTTCCACCGCATATATTTTCCCGTCCGGTATCAAATCGCTGACGTGACTCACCGTTGTCCCGTTGGCCGCACCTAAATACAGCATTTTAGCGTTAGATAATAAATCAGGTGTGATTCCCTTCTTTATCACAGCCGCCAGCTTGGACCTCATGGGAGTAAAGCTTCGGTATTCCCTTCCCTCGATATCGAGCAAAATTTCATCGTAATGGGAGGTCCCCGGGACCAGGTTCAGGGTATAGAGATGATTATTCTTTTCAACCAGGAGTGGTGCTTCAATCAGCGTACCCATAAAAAACCCCTTATTTTCGTTTCCTGAAGACCACTGCCCATAGAAGTGCCGCCACAACCATTAATATGCCAATTACCGTAACTATACCAAACGCGCCGGCACCCCCTTCGCTTTCGATAAACGATCCGTTATCCGCGTTTTGCCTGTACTCTTCATCGAGAACTGGCCACTCACCCTCCTCAATGGTGACGCTGACCATAATAATGTCATCTACCGGGTGATCTTTCAGCGCTGGTCGCATGTATCCGTATGTTTCACAGGCCGCAATCGCCTTTGCCACCTCGAGACCTTCTATAACAACACCGAATACTGCATAGCCGTGTTCGCCACTCTCTTCCATTCTAGGTATATCATCCAACCCGTGCTGCGGCCCGTCGCATATGTAGAATTGAGAAGATGCCGAATCGGGTTCCGAGCTCCTCGCCATACCAACGGCACCGTCCACGTGGGTCGCATTTGGATGAATCTCTAAAGGGATGGTCTCGTCGGAACCGCCAGAGCCGTCGTTGTACGGATTGTTATCCCTCGTATTGGGATCGCCGGTCTGGGCCACGAAATCATCGATACACCTGTGAAACTTTATCCCGTCATAGAATCCGCTCTCGGCAAGTTTTACAAAGTTCGCTGTTGTGATAGGTGTCATGTTGTCGTAGAGTTCGAATCTGATAACTCCCCAGCCCTTCACGTCAATAACTGCGATCCGGTTCGGTTTCGATGTGTTTATGTCATCCTGGTAGATGACACCTGGCTCGGAATTCATTACCCCCAAATTACCGACATCCACCGGTGTGACTCCCGGCTCAAGAAACAAAGAGAGGAAGAACAGTATAGCGATACACGCTATCGGTCGATATACTTTCGAACCTTTTTCCATCATAGATCTCCTCCTGATCGTTTAGAGGGGTTCATTAACATAGTTTTCTCATCTACATTTCGGTTAATTATTTAAAGTATTTTTGATATGTGATTCCATTACTTCATGCTGTTTAGTATTCCTCTGGCCGCAAGTATCCCAGTGGCGGAAGCATTGACCATATCACCGGAAAGACCCATTCCGTCACCGGCTGCATAGAGCCCTTCTATACTGGTTTCCATCTTCCGGTTCACACTCACTTTCATGGAATAGAATTTAATCTCCGGGCCGTATAATAATGTCGAATCCGACATTACTCCCGGTATGATCTCGTCAAGTTTGCCAAGTCCCTCGATGATGTCCATCACAATCCGATGGGGAAGGGCCATGGAAATATCCCCCGGGGTCACGCTCTTGAGTGTGTTCTCAACTTGATTTCTTTTCAACCTGTTAGGGGTGGTCCGTCGTCCCTTCTTTAGGTCGCCGATACGTTGAACGATGGGATCACCTCCACCGATGGTGGTGGCCAGTTTTGCAATGGACCTCCCATACTGGTACGTGTTCTCAAGAGGTTCAGTAAGTTTTACCCGGACTAGAAATGCAAAATTGGTATTATCCGAGCCGCTCTCTTTGTGTGCGTGCCCGTTAACCCCCACAAACTCATCGTATTTTTCTTTCACCACGAATCCATGAGAATTTGTACAGAACGTTCGTACAAAATCATCGTATCTTTCGGTGCGGATATGAAATTTGGGATCCCGGTTGATGGATATTATCTCATCCATGAGTATTGCCGAAACCTCAACCCTGACACCAACATCTATTGGACCGTAATTGGCCACTATCTTGTGTTTTTCGACCATTTCTTCGACCCAGCCGATTCCCACGCGCCCCGGACAGCTCAACGTGAACTTTGAGATGATCCGGCACCCTCCTTCATTCTTTAATGTTACACCATTGCATCTGCCATTCTCCACGATCAGGTCTTCGATTTCTGACTCAAAAAGGAAGGTCACGCCCTTCGATTTCAGATCATCGGTGATATTCCGTATTACGCTGGGGGCCTTGTCCGATCCGATATGCCTTTGAGGTATGTTTATGAATCTGGCACCAACAGAGGCAGCTTTATGCTCGAGCTCGGTTATCTTTTTACTCTTTGACGGATTCGATAACTTTTTGGGAGCGCCGAACCTCAAGTAAATATTATCCACTTCATCGATAATTTTCCATGCATCTTCTGGCGTCTCGATAAATTTAAGGAGATTACCCCCAATGTCATACCGAAGGTTCAGCGTGCCGTCGGAAAAGGTACCTGCACCTCCTTCACCACACATGATATCGCAAACTGGGCACTGGACGCAAACACCGGTTGCCATTGCTCCGCAGTATCTCCGATCCACTTTCCTTCCTCTGTCGATGACGAGGACGTTTATGTCATCACGTTCCTCAATCAGAGTGTTGGCCGCAAACAATCCCGCGGGTCCCGCACCAACTATCACCACATCCCATTCCTTTTGTGAGTAAATGAGGGGATCCATTGTCTTAGTCTTCTTTATCATCTATCGTTACTCCTACTTGACCAATCCTGCTGTAATTTGTTACACGTAACAGATTTGCCCTATTGTTTTCAAACATTAATAGGGACTGAAACTATTTTAACATATATATTTGTTACATCCCATGATGTATATTACCAATGCAGAACCGGGTGATGTGCCTTCATTGATAGAAAACATGGGACAAACTCTCGGAAAACTGTACGATCCGGGTATGTTACTGAATCTTATCAACCTGTGGCCGCAGGGATGTCTGGTGGTGCGATTTGCCAATAATATAAACGGTTTTATTATTGGGGTCAAGGATAAACCTAACAATGCCAAGGTGCTCTACCTGGGTGTCGACAACAAGATAAGGAACCAGGGTTTCGGCACCCGCTTGATGCAAAAGTTCATTACCCAGTGCATTATCGAGGGCATACCCATGGTCCGCCTGGAAGTGACCACCGACAATATCCCGGCCCAGAGATTCTATCGGAAGATGGGTTTCAATATCGAAAAGAGACTGACCGCATTCTATGAGGATGGAAAGGACGGTTTTACATTGGTAAGATATTTTTGAAGAGAAAGGCGGGTGTTAAATCATATGATAATAGGTATTGACGAAGCCGGAAGGGGTCCTGCCATCGGCCCATTGCTCGTGGGTGCAGTTGCGGTTGATAACGATGATTTTCTAAAAAAGATAGAGGTGAAGGATTCCAAGCGTTACTCCAACTCTTCCAGAGAGGCAGTATTCAGACAGCTTAAAGACAAGGTCTGCTTCTCAGTTGAAATGATAACTGCGGAGAACATCGATATCAAAAGAAAAAGCCTGACACTTAACCGTATAGAGGTTAATGCATTTGCAGCGGTACTCCACAGACTCTTTAAAAAATTATCATACCGATTCGATGATCTCTCACATATGATATCGAATTCAATGATATACGTTGATTCATGCGACGTAAATGAAGAGAGATTCGCAAGAGACCTGGCTGGTGAACTGGCCGGGTACTGCGGAAAGAGTGGTACTCAAGCCAACATGGACAACAATATCTTCAGTCATATTGTATCAAAACATAAGGCCGATGTCAAGTTCCCTGTTGTATCCGCAGCGTCTGTCGTTGCAAAGACATTCAGGGAGAGAGAGATTGAGAAGATCAAGCACAAGTTAGGAGAAGATTTCGGGAGCGGGTATCCTTCGGACCAACGCAGCAGGCAGTATTTGGAAGATTATTTCAGGAAAAACAGGACCTTCCCTCAATACGTTAGACATTCCTGGGATACGCTCAATAAGATAAAAAAGAAAGTATGCACCACATCGCTTGAGGATTTTCTCTGACAAACCCACTTGGCAGTGAAAAAAATTAAATTCTTATTTTAATGACCCTTTTTTGGACTGTTTTACATCTCACATTTTTATTCATTAAAGATAAATACTATAAGAAAAAATAGTGAGCAATAGGAATAATTCAACAGGAGTGATGGAATGCAAACATTAAAAAATAAACTCGTAACAGTGATACTAGTCAATTTTCTGCTGATAGCCTCTGGATTCGTTTTAGTTGCCTCACCTTCGGATGAATCCATGACAAGGGAAAGAAACAGTTCCGTTTATGGAAGTACCGAGGATGAAAATCACGCGGTTGCAACATCCCGAGCGAACGATACGGAGAAGCCTGTTGCCAAAGCAGGACCGGACCTGATGGTAGACCAGGGGGATACGGTCTCCTTCAACGGGAATGGCAGTACCGATGACATTGCCATAACAAATTACACGTGGACCTTCGTGGACAATGGCCCTCAATCGCTAGACGGAATAATTGTAAATTATACCTTTGCGAACGCTGGTAACTTTATAATCACGTTGAACGTAAGCGATGCTGTGGGCAACTTTAGCATAGACACACTCAACGTTACCGTCAGGGACGTCACTAACCCCGTAGCGGCGGCAGGACCGGATCAGTCGGTTCTCGTAGGCGAATTGGTCACCTTTGACGGGAGTGGCAGCAACGATAACGTAGGTGTCGTCAATTTCACCTGGTCGCTTAATGACAACGGTGAGCTTAAATTATTCGGCATTTCACCCAAATACACGTTCAACAATACCGGGACCTACATAGTGACATTGAATGTAACGGACGGAGCAGGGAACTGGGCCTTGGACAACTTAACGATAACGGTAAACAATAAAACCAGTCCAAAAGCGCTAATTGCTGAATTGCCATTCAACATTATTACCGGCAGCAATGTGATATTCAATGCCTCTGGGTCTGAGGCCAGTGCCGGTGCTGCAATCACCGTGTATGAATGGAAATTGATGAGATTCGATGAACTACTGTGGACGCGGACGGGAAAGATAGTAAACCATACATTCGCTTTTGGTATATTCGATCTAAACCTAGAGGTCACAGATTCGCAAAATATGACCGATACGGCCTCGGTACTTATCCTTGTGGGAGAACTTGTAAATTTCTCGGAAATACGGGTTGAACTACCTGAAAACGGGTCTGTAGTGGTGGAACTTGGGCAGTATATCGATAGCTTCTACGACGAGATAGTAAATATCGAATGGAATATCGAGTTCGGGTCCCCCGATGCCCCCACTCTCAAGACTCTAATAGCCAAAACCGACGAGTTCAATAAAGTGAACCAGAGCTACTCCAGTCCAGGAGAATATGGAATTACTCTCAATATTGTTACTAAGTATGGGAACTTCACCCAAGAAGCGACGATTATTATCGTCGAGGCGGGGCATGTGGCAAACCTTCCACCCATACCAGATATAAAACTTTCGAAAGAAAAGGTGATCGTAAAACAAGAATTCGATCTGGACGCTTCGGGGTCCTCGGATCTGAACGGTAGTATCGAAAATTACACGTGGGATTTTGGGGACGGAAGCAGCGGAAGCGGCGCCCATGTAACCCACAGTTACAGTGAGGTCGGGACATATAATATAACGCTCACGGTCATAGACAATAACGGTGTCTCGAATTCCACGGTTATCAACATCACAGTCGAAAAAGCAGTAACGGACTTCGGCGACAAGGGTGATCCTGAAAACTGGTCACAAGGAGATTGGGACCGATGGAACAATGCGTGGCTTCCGTATGTGGTTCATCCCGAGGATGACATCGATAACGACGGTTTTTTAAATTATCAGGATGATGATATAGACCAGGATGGATTCTGGGATGAGGATGAACTGGAAGCTGGGACCGACCCCACCGACCCACTGTCATATCCCGGCAAAAAGAAAGATAAAGAGGAGACTAGCTGTACACTTCTCATTGTACTCGTGATAATATTTGCCGTTGTACTGCTTCTCATGATAGTTATCTTTTCCAGAGGAAGGGGTGGGCCTAAAGGGGGAAGCAGACCGACAAGGAAGGAAAAGGATTTCTTCTAGGGGTGACTTGAAAAGCCGAGACACAGTGGCTCGGATTGAAAGTGTGACACGTCCGCAGGCTTACTAGCCGAGGGCGCAGCAATGCCTGAAAGGTGTTGCGTAATGAAGTGTG
>JASLWR010000074.1 GCA_030740765.1 Thermoplasmatota archaeon | reverse complement strand
TGATTGACTGAATCGTCGTAAAAGTACCGCGGATCAATCCCTTTTTTACTCCATTTCAGGTGGAATAATCTTGCGGTCTTTCGTCTCTTTAGGCTTGACAACTCTACCAATCCACACGAATAAGCAATTTCCAATGAGCAGGACCGAAGACGGTAATAAAAGATATATGGGCCAATTCCACGAGAAATACTCACCTGCAAGTTTATCCAGAGCCGGTGAAACTTCCATCATATCGAGAAGGGTATGCACGCCCCACCGATAAAAGAAAAACCCAAGACCCACGAGGATTCCTGCTATCAAAAGATATTTGGCTGCTTTTTTGTTATTCTTGAAGATCAATATCACTGAAATCACAGATAGTATGGCTGCTATAACGAACATGGGAAATGCTGCCACCATGAGACCGACGATCCCTGCCTGGGAACGTGTGGCAAGGTAAACATTGTTGGGATTAGGATGGCCGTCCGAAGTGAATGGTTCCTTGGGATTGTCATCCACCTCTCCATTTACATCTGTCATGGTACAGTTAATTCTTGTGACGATACCCATCCTCTTATCCGACATGGCATATGTCATGTCGTGATTGTACGTTACAGTATCGCCGTCATTCAGGAGAACATCGTCCACGTTCTGTTCCCATATGACCTCCCTGTGACGATAAGTATCCTTTTCTTCATCGAAATCCGTCCAAACCTCGATCCTGACTTCTGTAATGTCAACCCTTGCCATGCCATGCGACTCGTTTATTTTCACTGTTATCGTGCAGGTCTGGCTGATGCCGTCTACCCAGATTGGAACACGGTCAATATGAGTTGTAACATTTATATTTGCATAGTTATCTCTATCGTTATGGATATCATATATGGAGGTACTCAATTTATAGGTCTTCGTCTTGTAGCTGTTCATTATCATCCCGAGCCGCTCGGGGAGGTCCGGGCCTGGGCCTTGCACAAAGAACCTTTCATTCCTCACACCTATTCCGCCGATCATCCCGCCTTCGACACCAGCTTCAACATCGAAACCATAAAGATATAGTTTTGCATCAAGTCTTGCCTTAGAGGACATCACCGGTATCTCCGCATCAATGTGACTGGTCGGTGAAAGGTGGGCCATCAACAGGATCGCCATGGAAAGAAAGATTATGAATATGCTAATAGATTTCTTCCAGTACGAATCGGTTACTACATCATGTTTGTTCGAATAACCGGGTCCTTCTTCTTCGGTTTCTAAATCTGGTGAGCTGGCTGGATCGTCTTTTTTTGACAAAAGAATCACACCTTACGTGAACAATCCCATGATCTGGGTCCCAGTCACTTTCGTAACGTAGATCAACCTACCGGTCTCTACATCCACCCCAACGATGAACGTATCCCCGGTCTCGTATACCGATGCTTTCTGAAAGTGCCAGGCGTATTTCGAATGGGGCATTGTAATACCCGTGATCAGCTGTATGATCTCGGCACCTGGCTGATCAGGACGCAAGATACGAGATGCGGGGCTTTCTTCACCTAGACTTATAGTAAGGTCCTTGATCTTTAGCTCTCCAGTTAATATGTCGAAAAATTCACCCTCTGCCTCCTCATCATCCCTCAGTATATCGACAACTCCCGAAAGTGTGATACCCTTCGAAGCAAGCTCACTCCTTTTATAATTAGACCAACCCCTTCGCTCACCCAGATCCTTGTCTATTTCTGTAGTAGTGGAATATGTTCCAATTGGGAATTTGTTCTTGGTCAGGTTCTTTGCTATCCTCAAATTATACCGTCTCTCCGGCCAATAATTATTATCTTCCCAGTCATCATCGTCATCATCACTGTCCTTGCCATCATCCTCTTTTTCCTTCTCTCTCCTGTATTCCCGGGCTTCTTCGTCCGACATGTAATCGGCCAGTGATATATTCCAGTAATGGCTGCCTGCTTTCTGCAAGGGATCATGTATGACGTCCTCCAGACTCGCATTGTACTTGGCATTCGTGACATAAGCTTGAGAATACGTTTTCAGGAAATCCGCCAATCCCCCGCTGTTTCCCGTGGCAAATTGAAGGGCATCCTCGGGAGACATCTGAATCGTCCTGTCCTTGGGATCCGTATCATCGAACATGTGTCCTCCCTTTGGTATTTTGTCCCATTTCTCATATTCTCCCAATGGGTGAAGTAAGGGAAATTCCGCATTTCCATTGTCAACCCAGGGAATATCAGCTTCACCCCTTGTGTATCTGGATTGAAGAGTTCTTTCCTGCTCCAGAATTATCCAAAACGCGGACTCGTTATCTTCATAGCTCTGGTTCGTCTTCAAATATTCCTTTACCGGGAAAGAAATATCATTCGATATCCATACGACTCTTTTAAAATCCAGCCAGTTAAAAAATTTGCTCGTTATATTGATGCGTATACTTTGTAACCCTGCAATATTCTCTACATCTTCTGCCGTCCAGTTGTAATAGCCGCCGGACCACTCCGAAGACCCCTCGAACAGGAAACTGCCTTCATCGCCCTCGGTTATATTTTTGCCTACATATATCGCCTCGTCCAGGGTCGGCATTTGTTCATCGTCCGGTCCGGGATAGTATCTCAGGTCTGCAACATAATGGATCGGTACGGGTACGGCTGCCTTGGGAAGTTGATCCACCGCCAGTTCGCCGTGGTTCACGGATTTGATAACACGTCGCTCTTCAAGCTCTTTGTATACTTTATTATCAGCTTTGAAACTTCCCTGAACCGATACCTTTCCCGTATCGGAGGAATCGACGCTGATGGTGAAGGAACCATCCAATTTTTGACGTTCGAGAATGGTTTGATGGTCGTCTCCAAAACCGCTTTCAGCAGTTATCGGCCCTTTAACCCACTCGTCCCACTGTCCGTTACCGTTGAGGGTATATTTACTATAATTACCTGAGGTCTTGTTCTCCCAGTACATCTGGGCAAACAGAGTAAAATCATAGCGGTATTCGTCATCAAGCTTTTTTTCAGGCACCTCAACCGAGAACTTTATGTCGTCCTTTCCCCCTATCTCCACGTTTATTGACTTGATTTCAATATCTACGAGTCCCTTTTCAATATCTATATCTATAATCTTCAATTCAACGTCGTAATAACCATCATTGTCGGTATCCACCATTTCCGGGAAATCCAGGGTCAGGTCCACTTCCATTAGATCGGATTCGATCCTGATTCGTACGGAATTTCCTTCAATGGAAAGTACGGTGATAGTATGGGTGGTATCACCAACAGTGATGGATTTCTCCTCTTTCAGTTTAAATTGTGTCTCAGTAGGAACATCAACATCGTTGCCATTGCCTCCGCCGTTTCCCTCTTCATCCTTTGGTGCATAATTTTCAAAATACGCAAAATAGCCATTTACTAAGAGAGCTGTAATACATATTGCAATCAATATATTTTTCATATTTTCACCATAATCGCATTTTCAAATGTTCAATTATACCATAAAAGTAAAGTAGATATTCTAATCCTCCTCTATCGCTTCGACTTCCACAACCTCCATGATCACATCATCTCCGGCCTTTGAAAAGGTCACTTCGTCCGTTAAGGTAACACCACGAATGGCGATTTTTCTGGATTGACGAATCGAAAGGAAGTTCTGTGTAATAAGTCCAATACCAACCAGAGAATACAGTGTGATATTCGAGATATAATAGACCTCGGAAAACCTTTGACTCCCCATTAAAAATAAAGCAGCAAATATCCCTCCCCCCAAGAGAAACAGACCCGAAAAACTATAGACCACTTGCACAAGACTCGAAGAATAATAACCCGCTCTTCTCTTCTTGCTGCTGTTTTTTGAAGGGATAAGTATCGAAAGTATAATTGCTACCAGAAACGGGAACGCGATAATTGCAGGAACAGTATAATTACTCATAATATCATCTACTCTCAATCACTACGAATTAACCAACATTAACATTAACGATATATTCTTATTTAAAATTTCAGTATGAAAAGTATGATTGCCATGAAAAGTATTATATAACGTTCAAGTCATTCCTGTTCCTGGGTGTATAAAAATGGCATTTGTTCAACCGGATTTCTATGGCAGCTCCACCGTTGGTGAGCGGGGACAGATCGTCCTGCCGATCGAACTGAGAAAAAAATTTTCCATTGATGCCGGAGATAAGCTACTGGTATTGGGAGGAGAACAGATGGGCGCATGGGGTATTATCCTCGTGAAGTCGGAGATATTGAGCCAGATTATGTCAATGTTCGGTGCGAACATCGGCCAGATACTGGAGAAGAGCGAAGATGAATGATCGTGGTACGGGAAACTGAAAATGAAAGAGGGGGAATTGTATATATGGTGAAAGTTACGAGATTATTTGTTTTCTTTTTTGCGTTGTGGATCATGGTGATAGGTTGTATGGTCTTTGTACCCTCAAATGCCGAGGCTGCCATGGATTATGATCTTCATTATTATGATCCATTTGGTGATATTCAGCTCGTTGCTCAGGAAGGACATTTCGTTACCGGGAGTCAGTGGGATGATCTCGATATAACGGAAATAACATCCAGCTCGGATACCACCGGCATCGGGCCCACTCAAATTACATTGATCGAACTAACAATAACCGTTAAGGGCTCCATCGATGAGGACGAGAATATTTATGCTGTTTTCATTTCTGCTGACAGCGTGGAATACTCCATAGCTTACAAAGATAAAAAAAGCATTGGATTCAACATGGATAATGAAGAACCTATATTTGCGTCAGCCGCTGTTTCCGGGTCAAGTATAACATTCAGCATAGATGAAAAACAACTGGGAAGTCCGACGCAAAATTTTAAATGGAACGCAATGGCCATTCAGCGGGCCGATGACGGGAATTATGGGGATATCGCCCCTAATAAATTGGTCAAGATCACGGAACCGTGGGACCGTTCAATTGTATATGGAAGTATAACGATCGAAGGAGTGACTAGGAGCTCAACGGTGACCTATGAAAAGGTAGAGATCCAGATCGATTCCAAATCAGGTTCGGGTTGGAGTGGGACAACGGATAAGGGTGGTTGGAAGAACTGGGAATATAATCTCGATACCACTCTTCTAGCCGATGGGGAGCATTCGATATATGTACGGGCCACCGATTCAGACAGTTCTGTTCACTCGGACGAGATTACAATATCGATCCACCAGGATTCCAAAGACAACCCCGTATCCACCGAAGTGAAACCCAACCCGCATATTGGTGACCGATATATGTTTACCATAAGTGAGGCCAGTTCAGATGCTCCCGAGATGATCAACATTGATATTTCCACAACCAGCGATATGGAAGCGACCATGGTAGGGGGGAATGAAAAGATCAATTCATTCGATTGCTGGAAGATGGTTACCTCTCAGAGTGGTGAACTAAGTCTCGGTGGAGTGAATTTTAATTTCGAGACTGAAGGTGAGGTTTATCTGGAGGACGATAATTTCGATATAGTAAAGGAGGATTCTAATGTTGAGATCACCGGCGAATTGATCGCTCCCCAGAAACAGCATAAGGTAACAGAGTACACCCCTCCTAAAATTCATTATGAATTCCCGATCGAGGTCAGCAAAGAATGGTATGCCAATACCAAGGCGAGTATAAATCTGGACGGAGTTGTTTCAACCGAGGATCTGAGTATCGAGTATAGATGTCTTTTCAATTCTAAAACCACTTTCGTTCCGGGAGGGGATTTCGAAACCTATGCTATACGTTCCCAGAATGACGATGCATCTTTCTACAAGGTAGAATATTATTCTCCAAAGATCGGATACCCTGTAAGAATAGAGACATTCGATATTGATGACAGACTCATCGGCGTGTTGGTACTTTCCGATTACGATATCAAGGATACACTAATTGAATTTTCGGGGAATGTAGAACTGGTAACTGGGAATGATGAAAGCAAAGTGTACGAGAGTGACGAGATCGATTTCAAGATAACAGTTATAAATAGCGGTATCGGGAAAGCGGAAAATGCTCTGGTGATCGGGTATTACAAAGGCGCTGGCAGCAGCGAAGAAAAAATGGAATTCGCAAGAGAAGGAGTGGAATTGAAACCCCAGAGTGAAAAAACGGTAACGTTATCCCTGCAAATTAATGAGAGCGGCACATACGAGGTCAGTTTCAGATCTCTTTCCGATAAGGCAGATTCGGTATATGATGATGAAAAAGACTATGCCGAGGAGATCACGGTACTTCGTAATAATGAGAACGGGGGCTCTATTTCAACAATTTCAACAAACACGTATATCGTCGGTGGCGCGGGAATCGTAATTGCGATCATTATAATCATCGTTCTGGTCACCAGAAAGAAAAAAGAAACTTCAGAGTTCCAATTCGTAACTGTTGAGGCCGTGGGGGAGGATTCGGACATATACGAGGAAGATCCTGTAGAAGTTGAAATGGCGGAAGTGATAATCGAACCCGATGACGAGACTGGCGATGAGGAAGGCGAGAAAGAATATCAATGTCCTGCATGCGAGGTCGAGCTAAGCGGCGACGAACTTGAATGCCCGGAGTGTAAAGTGGTTTTCGAAGAGTTTCTCGCGGGTATCGAGGAGGAAAACCCCTCTGTGGCCGACGAACTTCTGGGGGAGACGGTTGCTGAAGAGTAATCCCATTACCGAAAGCAAAATTTAAGGGGTTTTTATATTGGAAAAAATGGAAGTTCTTGCAGATTTTGTGGAACGGAGGGCCGTACCTATACTTATCGTAATACTGATAATTTCAATATTCTTTTTTTCAATGGTGCCCCGAATAAGTTTCAAGACCGACATCCGGGGTTTTCTCCCTGACAATGAAATGAGCCAGGCCAATGCAAGGGTGATGGATTATTATGGCGATGCTCCGAGCATTCATTTCATTCTGGTAAAAGCCATTAATAAGGAAGAGGACGTGTTGACGCCACTCTCCCTTAAGGAACAATACAAGTTGGTCAAATCGCTAAAGGAATTGGATGGCGTGGAAGAGACTCTCAGTATTGCTGATGTGGTCAATATCCTGTACCAGTACAGACTAGATAAAAGCGGAAGCATGACAATAAACCGATCACGTAATATAAGTGATGCTGAGAATGCTGACTACGAAGAGATTCGGACCAAATTGAATCTAATGTTCGGTATCCTCAATGGTTCTTATGGCGAAGAAATAGTGTCCATGTTCAGCGATAATTTCCCAATGTTCTCCGATAATAGTCTGGACAACGTGAAACTCCTTATAAATCTGCTATTCTCGAAGGATTTCGATCTGGACGATGCACATGCAAAAGCCACTATAATAATTGTTAATCTGGATGGTGGTCTCAGCAATGACGAACTGAAAGAATTGGCCCGGAGCATACATGAAAGAACGGATGAACTTCAAGCTGAGCTAGTAACAATCGAGTTGTCTCACACAGGTGAATATCAGATCGCAACCGAGATCGACCAGGCCACAAGGGATACTATGGGGGTAATAGTGGGTGCCATCTTCATCGTGATAGCGATAATGCTCTATATTGGTTTCAGAAGAGGCAGCTACGTAATTCTTCCTCTGGGTATCCTACTACTTGCAACTGTCTGGACCTTTGGGACCGCTTATATCATCGGACTCAAATTCAGTGCTGTAATGGTAGGGGTCATTCCACTGATTTTCGGCCTTGGAGTTGATTACCCGGTCCATGTTTCTGAGCGTTATCAAGAGGAATTGGGGAAGGGAAAGAAGATAAGCATTGCCCTTAAAACCGCTATTAAACACGTTGGAGGAGCAATAGCCATCTGTGCAATCAGTACGGCCATTGGTTTCTTCTCGAATATCATATCTGACGTGGAACCGGTCCGGGTTTTTGGAATTACCTGTGCAATCGGTACATCATACGCTTTCATTCTTACTCTCTTCTTCTACTGTCCTGCGAGATTCCTCCTGGATAAACGGGCCAAGCATAATCCCCTGTTGCCCCATAAAATGAAGCAACTAGCCTTGGAGGCAAAGAGTCGAGTAAAAAAGAAGAAACATACTTTATTTACCAAAACCTCGTACAAATTCCCCGGATCGATTGCCATAATGGCTCTAGTGATAACGGCATTGGCGGTTCTGGGAACTTTCAATCTCGAAAGCGAGTTCTCCATGAAGGATTTTCTACCTGACGATTGGGAAAGTCTGAAAACCGAGGAAAAGATATTCGAAATGTTCGAGGCCGGGAGTTACACACAGTCCTTCATATTGGTAGAATCCAATTCAGTTGCCACTACTGAAGTTTATAATGATATCCGTGAGACCATTTTTAGAATATCCGATGACTCAAACATCGTGTCCATAAGTTCAAAAGACGGTGACCGATTATCTCTTACCGAGGGAATTCCAAGGTTGGTGGATATGGCATATTCCCTTGATCCAGACATATTGACCCGGCATAATATATCGGACGATGGATCCTTGATGGCCAATTGCAGCGATTCCGATATTGTGAATTTTTATGATTTTCTGTATGCAAACAATACAGTCATCGAACCTTTAACGGGACAGACCCTGGCAGAACACACGAGTACCCTGCTGCACAGGAATGATGAGGGCGGTTATGACGCCACTCTAATACGGGTATATGTTAACGTCAGAACCTCGGAGGACAGCAGGAACCTTTACAGTGACCTCAACGACGACGTTGTCTCCAATGGCAGTGTGGATTTCTATATAACCGGAGGGATGATACTGAACATCGCTACTCTCGATTCTCTCCAATCGGGCCAAATAAAGGCAACTCTAGTTTGTATCGGAGTTATTGGGTTGATGCTGATACTGGTTTATCGAAAACTTCCCCTGGGCCTGATCCCCTTGATCCCAGTGATCTTATCGACCGCCTGGATACTGGGTGCTATGTATGTTCTCGGAATGTCCATCAACGTTCTTACCGTAACGGTCACATCTCTGGGGATAGGAATGGGGATCGATTATGCCGTACATGTATCGGAGCGGTTCAGGGAAGAGTTGAAAAAGAATACAACAAAAATGTCTGTAAAGGAAACCATCGGCAATCTATGGCGCCCCCTGTCCATCTCGTCCATGACCACTGTCGCGGGCTTCAGCGTTCTCCTTTTAACACCCATTCCAATCATGGCCTCTTATGGTATTATCTGCGCTCTGTCTCTCGTCTTCAGCTATACTGCCGCCATGTTCGTCCTTCCTGTGGTGTTGGTGGCACGGTCCAATTGGTCAAAACATGATAAAAAGGTCCATAAGGAAGTGAAAAAGAGACCGCCGACCATAAATGCAGCCACTATTACAGGTCATAAACTAAGATAAATAAATCGTATCAAGGAGATAAATCTTAAATGACCAATACAGAACGCCTCCTCCTTTTTGATCTTGACGGTACCATCCTATACTCCAAGGACGCTATTTTCAACGCCATCAATGCTGCACTTGAATTTTATGGATATGAAACCTTTTCCGAGAAAGAACTGCTCAGGAACCTGAGAATCCCTCTCGAAGAAAAATACAGAGAAAGAACAAATTCTGACCCAAGCCCACTGATGGAGAAGTTCAGAGAGGAATATCTAAGAACATATCGGGAGACAAGCTACCTTCATGACGGTATGCTCAAGTTACTGGAAAGATTGAAGGATAATGGCGTCAAGATGGCGATTATCACATTGAAGGAGGGTAATGAGGCAGCCCAGGTAGTGGAAGAAATGGGTCTGGGGAAATATTTTTCAGCAATATTTGGATCGCAGAATCCGGGATACCGACCGAAACCATCGCCCGAACACGCATTGTTCGCAATAGAAAATTTCAGTATCGAAAAGCAGAAATGCGCTCTGGTAGGGGATATGAGAGGTGATATCTTGAGCGCAAAGAGCGCCGGAATAACAGCAATTGGTGTCGCGTGGTGTTTAAGAAGCCCGGAACAGTTATATGAAGCGGGTGCCGACCATGTGGCGACGGAACCCGATGAGTTGGAGAAAATACTGGAACGATTGGATTATTTATGATTTGAAAACTCTTAGGAATGGAGCCGCGAGAAACTCTATTATTTTACAGGCAAATACTCTCAAATCCATTCGACAAATGTTCCTCTTATGATCTGATATACGTTCCCTCTATGACTCGATATATAACCCATTCTCATTGACAAAAGTCTCCCAAAACTCCATTATCGAATTCTTCAAATCCCCATTTTACTTTCACTCACCCCCCCGATTAACCTTTATATACTCTCCGAACATTTGTCCATTAGTCATGGGATTTCCGTTGCTTATGACAGATACGAAAATAACGGGATTGGTAATATGAACAAACGAGAAATGAAAAAGAAACAAAAGGAATACAATCGACAAGTAAGGGTAATCGAAAGAAAATTAACTGAAAATATCAGCATTGGTGAGGCAAAATTATTGCTTTACGTCTTAGTATACCAATTCGATGGTTTTGCACGTCAACAACGATTGATAAATGTCTATATGGCGTCAAGGTATCATTGGGGTAATAAACGCACGGTCAAGGTACTTCAGGAACTGGCTGCAATAGGTGTTATCGACCGCTGGAAATCCGAATCCGACAACTGGACCCTATTCTTCCTCGTCAAAGGATTTATTGAAAAATGCAAGGAGAGAATTATAAAAGCAGGTTTAATCATCAAAAAGAGAATGTGCCATTATCGTTTGGCAATTATCTCGATCAAGGATTTGGAAAAAGGAAAAACATAATTTCAACGTATTACATCCTTCAAAAAAAATTCATTCCCGGTCCACTGTCGGCTCATTGGATTCCTTTCCATCATAAGGGTCATGGCCGTATTTTTCCACAAATAATAATCTACGTGTCTCACTGGACGAAGAATTCCGGGAACTTGAGGGTGCCATCACAAGGTCCAGAGCTGTGATCTGTTTTTCTTCTCTCAACTTGTTGATATTCCTTCCGTGATGCTTCGTTTTGAAGCAAATAATATTTGCACTGAGTTTCGGGTCGAGAACCGCTTCAGTATATACCGAATCGTTTATAACGAATTTATACCGGTCCTTTCCGTAGCGTTCGGCCAGGTAGGAACTCACCGATTTCATTCTCTGATCGAGGCTCTCAATGAACTCGCTGTATTTTTTATCTGCCACCAGCTCATTTGTGGTTATCCCGATGGTCACGAAACTGCTTACCTCAAAGGCTTTATCCAGCAGATCCCTGTGCCCCTGGTGAAAATGATCGAATGTTCCACCGGTCCATACGTTCTTGTATTTTTCCCCTGTTCCGGCGACCATCTGGAACCGTATGTAAGTGAGTTGATAAAAAATTTACGTTTATTTATTGTTAACTTGGACCAATTAATTTTATTTCTATAACCGATCCCACATCTCTATCGCCAATTTCTTTGAGATCTCCGCCATTTTTACAGGGTTCCATCCTTTGATAATTCTATCTTCCATAACGATCTTTCCGTCGATTATGGTATGGGTTACGTTGGTGGCATCCATGCCGAATTGAACGTGCCAGGGGAGATTGCCGCTGTTCATAGGAGTCGGCGGTCGATAGTCTAGCAGGATAATGTCTGCCAGAGCACCCTTTTTAATTACACCCAGGGGCCGCTCCCAGAAAACCGATGCGATTTTAGCGTTGGCGTGGTTTTGCATCCCAAGAACGTTGTCACCACCCATGCGTCTGGGGTCTCTTTCACTGAGTTTATGGAGCACGTAAACGAATTTCATTTCCCTCCACATGTCGTGGGAAAAACCGTCCGTGCCGATCCCCACGTTTATACCGGCGTCCTGCATCTTCTCCACTGGCGCCACCCCCACCGCATTGTTCATGTTGGATTGTGGATTGTGCATTACATGGGTGCCGCTTTTCGCAAGTAATTCTATGTCGTCATCGCTAACGTGAACGCAGTGGGAAGCAAGGGTTTTCGGGCCCAGTATGCCGGCGTCGTGAAATCGTTCGACCACTGATCTACCGTATCTATCTTTGCTTTTGATATTGTCCGACTCTGCTTCCGCAACATGAACGTGAAATCCACTTCCCAGCTTCTTTGCTTCCTCGCTGCATTTTGCGAGAGTGTCTTCACTCAATGTCAGCGAAGCGTGCAGCCCGAAGGAGCCCCTCATTATTCCTGTCTTTTTCTCCTTTACTTTTCTCAGGTATCGAACATTTTCCTCTATTCCCGCCGTAGCGTCCTTTGGACCGTTACGATCAGTTACCTCGTAACATAAACTGCCTCTGATTCCCAACACCCTACAAGCCCTCTCGACGGTGTCCAGGCTCCCGCCTATAAAATTGGGTGAGGCGTGATGGTCAATCACAGTGGTGGTACCGTGTCTTATTGCATCGGCTATACATAGTAGACTGCTGTGGAAAATATCTTTTTCGCATAAAGCCTTATCCAGTTTCCACCACAACCGATCCAGAATCTCCACGAAGTTCCTGGGAGGTGCCGACTTCAATGCCATTCCTCTTGAGAACGCGCCGTAAAAATGGGTATGGGCACATATCATTCCGGGCATTATTATCTTATTACCGGCATCGATCACCTTTGCTTCACCCGGACTTATTTTCTTCACGACCTCCTCATACGGGCCAATCTCTTTTATTATTCCTTCATCGACTATCAGCGAGCACTTTTTGTAAATATTAAAGGAGTCATCCATCGTACAAATCGTGCCATTCTTTATCAGTAATTGGCCGTTTTTAGACCCATTCATCTCGATCACTTCTCATAGCTTAGTATTTCAGGTAATATCGATGTATATTATTAATTATTCCATACCCGTTTCAAAGGGGGGTTTAGCGAGGTAGAAATCTTTAAAGACCATTATAATATTCCACTCTTTCGGTGTCTCTTCGGATGACTGGCTCACCTACTAAAAAAAACCGGAAAAACGATTTGATCTTTGCATTTCTGGGCGGGCTCTTAGTAACCCTTATAATACTGGGATCATTTTTCTTCCAGAACGAACCCATCGAGCGGGTAGAAAGAACGAGGTTCATGATGGGCACAGTGGTAACCATAACGGTCTATGATACTTTGAAGGATGCCGAAATGGCCATCGAAGCGGCCTTCGACCGTATCGACGAGGTCTCAATGGCAGCCTCCACCTATGATCCAAATGCTGAAGCTTATATTTTGAATGAGAAGGGGAGCATATCTACCCCTTCGGACGATCTGCTGGAAATTATCGATCTTTCGAAGGAATATTGTGATTTGACCAACGGTAGTTTCGATGTAACCATCGAGCCTTTATTGGACCTGTGGAGATTCAATCCCTGGGAGGACGCATTTCGTATTTTCGACGTTGATGGAGCGTTCTCAGAAGAGTTGGACAACAATACGATTTCAAGCGGTTTGAGTTCGATTTTCGCGGGAAACGATTACCCGTTATCGAAAAACGCTCTTATTTTGAAGGGATCGGATATGACTTGGGGTATCGAAGAATGTCTTTTTACTCTACCAGTGACACTTCGGGAATCAATGGATAACACTCAAGTTGGAGCGGGTATTAGATCCGTTTTTACGGAAAACCATCAAACACTGTCGAAGGAGGCGGAGATTTCCTCGTTGGAAGGAGTAAGGTGGAACCTGACCGATGGGAGGAAGAATTACCTGATCGAGGACGCAGGAGACCACTTGATAGTCGCGGTGGAGAAATTCGGCCTATCTTTTTTCGAGAACCGACTGAACGTGACAGTCCAGTTCTGGGACCTTGATCGCACCAGACAAGAGGAGAATATCTCTGCGGCAAGAAATTTCGTCGGATGTGATCGGATAAATAGCAGTGCCGACAATATAAATCTAGAGGATGGTATGAGCATTACCATGGGAGGCATAGCTAAAGGGTATGCTGTGAGCGAGGCAATAAAGGTACTTCGAGAAAAAGGAATTGAGCATGGTCTGATAAACGCAGGGGGGGATATCGAGACTATCGGTGAAAAACCAGACGGCACTGCGTGGAACATCGCCCTAGAGAATCCAAGGGACCGATCAGTTAGGATCACGAGATTCAAGCTGGAAGGAAATGCCGTATGTACTTCCGGAAATTACATTAGATATTTCGATCCTGAGGCAAAGGTCGGTCATATAATGGACCCCCGGACCGGTTATTCCGTCTCCCATTGCATTAGTGTCACCATAATTGCGAATAATTGCACCACCGCGGACGTCCTTGCGACCTCCGTCTTCGTCATGGGTCCGGGCCCCGGTATGGAATTGATAAACGAACTGGATGACGTGGAAGGGCTTATAATAGATGCAAACCGGACTATACATCGGTCCTTCGGTTTGGGTGCATATGAGCTATAGATTATCTGAAATAACAAAACATTTAAAGACTATAAATATATTCCACAATCCCCCGGTCGGGCTGGGTGTGATAGACACACCATAGCCAATAGTAAACCCTGAGCAGGACTATTTCAGATAAATACCATTACCGGAAGAAACGGATGGACCGGTGTTTGAACAGGGAAATATACTTTGACCATTTTTTTTAAGATGAGGACGAAATACGGTTGTGAAATAGCATGGAGATTTTCGGTTTCGATCTGATATTTGGGCGCGCCCAAAAGGGGATAAAACCTCCACATTGGAAGTTTACCAAAGAGAAAAAAACAGAGAAATTACCTTTACCGGATGAGGTGATAATTCCATTATCTCAGCATATCGGGGCCCCGTGCAAAGCTGTGGTGAAGATGCGGGATGAGGTTAAGGTCGGGCAGATCGTCGGTGAAGCCGGTGGTTTCGTATCCGCACCTATTCATTCCACTGTTTCGGGCAAGGTCAAGAAGATGGGCCAGATGGTCCACCTTATCACGGGTCGGGTGATCGATACAGTGATCATTGAGTCGGATGGCAAGGATGAGTGGGCCGAAACATATGAGCCTCTTGATCCGGATACAGCCAGCATTGACGATCTGCGGGGCCGGATAAACGAGGCCGGTATCGTGGGCCTTGGAGGAGCAACTTTTCCCACACGTGTTAAGCTCAGTCCGCCTCCCGGAAAGGTGATCGATACAATCATTATTAACGGGTGCGAGTGCGAACCCTACATCACTTCCGATCATCGATTGATGCTGGAGGACGGGGAGAAAATATTGGGCGGGATCAAGGTATTGATGAAGATACTGTCCTGTGATAATGTATTAATTGCCATTGAGGATAACAAGCCCGACGCAATCGCACATATGGAAAAACTGGTATCGAAGGAAGGGCTTGCCGCCACGGTCAAGGTGAAGAGTCTTCCATCCAAGTACCCCATGGGGGCAGAAAAAACACTTGCAAAGATCCTCCTGGGAAAGGAGGTTCCATTAGGTGCCCTTCCATTCGAGATAGGTGCTCTGATACAGAACGTGAGCACCATGAAAGCGATATACGATGCCGTGTTCAAGGGAATTCCACTTGTTGAAAGGACCATGACCGTCACAGGAGAGGTGAATAACCCAAAGAACCTTCAAGTTAGGTTTGGAACTCCCATTCGTACCCTGATCGAACACTGCGGCGGACTCACCAAAGATGCAGGCAAGGTTATTTTCGGAGGCGCAATGATGGGTCTTTCCCAGTATGATCTCGATGCGCCGGTAATAAAAGGAACCAACTGTATACTGGTGAAGAAGGCCGAACACTGGACCGAAAGGGATTGTATCGGTTGCAGCAGGTGCATTAACGCATGTCCAATGGATCTTCTTCCCACAATGTATGTAAAACTTGTGAAGGCGAAAAAATTCGTGGAGTGTGGTGATAATTACATCGAAAACTGCGTTGAGTGTGGTTCATGTACATACTCATGTCCTTCTAAGATTCCACTTGTACAATATATCAAGGTGGGCAAAGGAGAACTTATGAAGATCAAGAGGAGGGAGGGATAGAATGACCGAGAATGTCAACAACGAACAAGACGAGAAAAATAGATTTCTGCTGGCCACTACATCCCCTCATATCAGGTGCAAGGTATCGGTAAGTAGGATCATGTGGGCCGTAATCTTCGCCCTTTTGCTTCCAACCATAGGCGGTATCTACTTCTTTGGTCTGAATGCCCTGTTGGTGATCCTTACCACTGTAATCACAGCCGTTCTTACAGAGTTTATTATAAAGAAATTAAGAAAGATCGAATTTGTCATGGATGGGAGTGCGGTGGTAACCGGTCTCCTGTTGGGTCTGATCCTGCCACCGCTACTGCCACAGTATCTCTGGATGGCTG
>JASLWR010000073.1 GCA_030740765.1 Thermoplasmatota archaeon | reverse complement strand
GTGATACGTTCTTTTTTTCCAGATCCGATCTAAAGGAAGCAATGAAACATTTGCCTCGATATTTCAGGGTTCGGAAAAGGAAATCCGCCGCCCGCTATATTTTATCAAAAATGATACTTTTTTCACGGGGAAAGTCGGAGCTTAGCGAAATAGATACGAATCACCTTTGGAAGATGCATGAGGAAGGTCTTTCCCGCCTGGTCCAATTGTCCAATACTGATCCGCAATATATCCCCTCATTCAAATCGACGGATGGGGAAATATCACTTATGGATGTCAAATATGAACTGGCTCGGCGCATATTCACGGATTGTGTCTTATGTGAGCATAAATGTCATGTTGATCGAACAAAGAAGATAGGATGGTGTAAAGTAGGAAGACCATATCTTTCATCAGACTTTCTTCATATGGGTGAGGAGCCCGAATTGATACCGTCTCATACGTTTTTCTTCTCCGGTTGCACCCTGAAATGCGTCTTCTGCCAGAACTGGGATATTTCTCAGAATCCCAAAGCGGGTGTGACAGTCAATGACCGTGATATAATAAAGCGGATTGAGAAAAAATCCGATCGGTCAGTAAATGTGAACTGGGTTGGAGGCGATCCAACACCAAATATTCCATTCATACTGGAAGTAATGTTGAATATGGATCTGAATATCCCTCAGGTCTGGAATTCGAACATGTATCTATCAGCTACTTCGATGCGGTTGTTGGAAGGGGTGGTGGATGTTTATCTTACTGATTTTAAATATGGGAATAACGAATGTGGAAAGCGGCTCTCGAAAGTCGACCATTACTGGGATGTGGTGAAACACAATCATGTGGAAGCGAGCCGACAGGGTGAGCTTGTCGTACGTCACCTTGTAATGCCAGGTCATTATAATTGCTGCACGGAGCCGATACTTCGTTTCATTGGAGAAATTCTTGATAAAGGAAGCTTGCGGATCAATGTAATGGGACAATACCGACCGGAATACAAGGCCCACAAACACGCTGATATTGCTAGAAGACCCATTATGGACGAAATAGATAAGTGTAAAGAACTCGCAAGGGATCTTGGTCTGTCCCTGTGCGAATAGAAAAAAAATGCACCCGTGATAATCACTCGAGGGGTTTTCTCATTTTCCGTGTTACATAACCCGCAACCCGGTTCCGGAGTGTTTTCGTACGAATGTCTGACAGTTCCTGGACCATCTTTTTATTGAACTCAAAATCATGTTTGAACTTGCGCCCGTGTTTTTCCAATAGCTCTTGACCCAGCCGCTTGATATATGTCGGTTTAATATTACCCATACTAATCACAGTTTTTCCTTGTCCTTGGTGAGGACGCCGAATGTAAATTACAGTATTTTAAATTTTTCTGAAAAGTCGCATGGATAGGAATCTATTGAAAATTCCATCAATTCTACTATTAATCCACAAATTTCTGCGAAATACTTGCGTGCATTTCGTCCGTAGTACCCGGTTCGGCTCTTCCTTGGGAGAAGGTGAATGAAATTCCAATGAACCTATGGGTAACAAAGACAAAAAGACAGAATTGGAAAGGGAATGGGTGAGTGAATACCTTAAGGTATCCGGATGTGACCTATGAAACTCAGATTCCTGAACCAAACCATTAGAGGGAGTTTTGGCAATTAGGTCCCGATAACCTATGATGACCAACAAGCTAATAATCTGGAGGAAAACCTGTTTCATGTTCACAAAAGACATAAATTCCTGTAAATATATTGACCGGGATAGAAAAAGCCTCATCCTCTGGATATAAACAACCATAAAAACTATATATCACACATGTCTACACTTGCTTTAATAGGTGTGTATTGATTTATTATTCAAAGATATAGACAGACAAAGTGTCATGATCATCGAATTAACCGAACTTGTGATAATCTATGTATGGAAAGATCATTTTATTTAGTTCCATAATTTTAGGAATTGCTTTTGTAAGAGCAATAAGGCCGAAAACTATGAAATATTTTACTCTTCTGGAAATTTTTAAAAGGGTACCATTAGTTCTAAAAAAATATAAATGGCATATGTTCTTCTTTGCCGTTATCTATTTTGAGAAAAATTATGTGGACAATCTTAATGATCCTATTAGATACGGACTGAATTTAGATTTTACTCATTATATATATTATTTGGAAAAACCCTTCATACATTTGATCCAGAAGGGGATCCTAGATACAAACACTGTTTTTGCAGTGTATTTCACTTACATAGTCGGGTCACTCTATCTCCTTCTATATATCTTTATTAACTATTTCTCCGTAACATATTTTGCCGTCATCGACCGCAGGAAACTGGCAAATACCATGGTATTGAACTACATGGTGATATATCTTATCTCAATACCTTTTTATCTCTTCATGCCAGTGGATGTCACCGGCCAGGTTCATCCGAAAATGCAGACCCTTTTATACGACCTGTCCCCATGGTATCACCAGTTCTTCGTCTCAGTGGACCCTTTTGACAACTGCATGCCATCGCTCCACATTGCGATCCCCCTGGGAATGCTGATATTTGTTTTGATAGAACGAAAAAGAACGAAGACCAAGGAATACAACCGGTTCATACGATTGCTAGTGGCTGTAAATATATTCTTTACTTTTGCGATAATATATCTGGGAATCCACTGGTATATTGACATTCTTGGCGGCGTTCTGATAGCATTATTTGGGGTATATATTGTTAAACGGATCGAATCCGGGTTGTGGAGGAAGATTAATACGATAGAGTTTGAATTGAGAATCTATCTGGATATGGTTCAACCCAAGAGAACCTCGAATATGATGCATCTCAGGCGCATATTAGCCTTCTTTATCGATGTAATTCTGATCGGCATCCCTTCCTTTATCATCTTAGGGTTACCAAAATCGTACATGGTGCCCGACGAACCGTCCCTGATATTCTTTTTCGTAATGCTGTTCCTGTATTGGACATTGACGGAGTATATTATTCATACAACGTTGGGAAAATGGCTCTTTGGTATGAAGATCACGGATCATTTTAACACACCAAAAAATGAGCTTCCCAAAAAATTGCTGAAGGTATGGGAAGAAATGGATTCGAAAAGAGAAAAATTAATGGTGATCAACAGCACGCGTTCACTGCTTGCTATAATGTTCGACTTCTCGTTCGTGTTCATGCCAATATTCCTTGTTGTAGGAATCATCCCGGCCATATCGGGAAATACACCTGTAGTCTTTCTAATTTCATGTGCTCTCTTTTTTAGTTACTTTTTTGTTTCGAGAATCTTCTTTGCCTCAGGACTTGGTGCATTCATAGCAAGGAAATTGATTTCCAACATAGGTATTGAATACCAAAGGCGATATGGGCACATTATGTTCCATGCCAAGAGAATTCTTTATAAGACTTTTACTTTCCTGATAGTTGCGAATGCATTAGCTGACCTTCTAATAAAATGGATTTTTAAAGGTAAGGAAAGCGATATTCATAAAAAATATAGGATTAAAAGAAGGATTTCAAGTAAAAAATCCCATCAAACGAACCGGAGCTCTTTATCCCAGAATGAAGCATCAGATCTGCAAAATTGATACATTTCCCAAAAATTTATTCTGTTCATAATAAAATTTCTAGGAAAAAAAATATATGGCTGATAATAAATTCAGGGTAATTATTAATACCATTATATTTAATCCGATGGCTACTATTAATTGGTTGAACAATAATATCTGGTGTGTATTTTGAATCCCGATTTTGAATCTAAGAATGCCTTTGATCGAATTATGATTATTATCGTCGTATTTTCATTAATCCTCTTGTCTTTTACATCTACCGTCTCTGGTAAAAGGACATTTTCCTTAAATGCCGGTGAGATCGAGACGGAAGCCCTAGAGGGGAATGATGTTACTTTGGTTTTCATAACGTTGTTGACACCGAATGCATCCATCGACGTGTATGTTCTTCCCACAAAAATATTTTCAGAGAATCGTTATCTTCAAAAAGACTTTTCACCTCTGGAGAATTACACGAGGGTGAACTTGACAACAAATATCACTTACTCATTTAGGTTTTTTGAAGATGAATTCCCAACTTATGAGATAATATTGGATAATTCAGACAATATTCAAGAAAATGATACCGTGCCAGTGGAGAATCTCACTCTCATAGTGAAGGTAAGAATGAGTTTTCCCGAAATTGGTGATTCTGCGATATATAAGGGAATAATCGCCTCGTTCTTGGTATTCCTTCTTTGCGGTTCCGTGGTGGCGAAGAGCATTCGGAATCGAATAATCAAAAAGAAAATCTCAATGGTAGTATCAGAGGAAAAAAAGGGAAACGTGGATTAAAATATTATTTCTTTTTTTTCCATCAAGTGTTTTATTATCTCATCGCTGCCGAGTTTTTCCGGCCAGATGAAATGGTCGAAAATGTTTCGGTCCTTGCACTTGTCCAGAAGGCGCATGGAGTGTATCTTGACAATGATATAACATTTCGGATTGAGTTTCTTTATACGGCAGGCCACTAGGAAAAGTTCATGCTCGTCCGGGACCGTTACTATGGCGGCCTTGGCGTGCTGGATGTCAGCCTTTCCCAGAATCTCCTCGGATGCGCCGTTTCCCAAAATGGCGTTGATTCCCTCTCGTCTGAGGTACTCGATCTTCTTAATACTACTGTCTATAACGGCTATGTCCTTGTTATATTGGTCCAATAGATGTGTCAGCTTGGCAGAGGTCCTCCCGTAACCTACAATAACTGTATGGTTGAATAGAATGGGTTTCGCTCTTTCTTCGAAATGGAACGACTGTACGAGCAACGGAGCACCGAGAGCAGTAATGATAGTCATCACCACCACTGCATTGAAAAGCGGTTCGTCAATTATTTTGGCCTGGAAGGCTATAGCACTTGCTGCCAGTGCTGCACTCACCTTGGGCAGGAGAATTGCTCCGATTGTGATGCCGTCCATTGGCTTCAAATGTTCCATCTTTGAGAATATAAATCCTCCGAGAAACCTCGCCGATACTAGTGTGATAAGCAACGATGCGGTCAGAATGATCCCGGTAGATTCCCTGTAGAAAACCGTGATATCCATTTCCATTCCCAGGATTATGAAGAACATCGGAATGAAGAAACCGTGGCCCAGGCCCTGTAATTTATGATAGGTTTTGTCATCGGGGATGTGCTGACCCAGCGTCATACCTACGAGAAATGCGATGAGAATTCCGTGAATTCCTATCAGCTCTCCAATACCGATAATTCCGATCAGAACTGCAAGTACGAACTTGAAGTCCGCCTCCTTTTGTTTTCGTTTCTCCCTGCTAAAAAAATGAGAAGCCACCCGTGGGAGTATCACAAGTATGGCCAGGATTATTGCGGTTGTTGCACACAGAAAGAAAATGAGCCATAAATAGCTCTTATCCAATTGAACGATGAGAGAGATAATAAAGAGAGTAATCGCATCAAGAATTATAACAGCAGGAATCAAGAAACTTGCGAATCTTTCACGGAGATAGTGTGAGGATTTCACCATTGGAATTATTTCACCCACCGAAGCCGACATCATTATGGTTCCCAATAATAATGAGGCCAGGATAATCTTCTCCGAAATAAGTCCCAACTCACCCAGCACCAGGCCAAGAGCAAAACCGAATATAAAGCAGATTACAGCACTTATCACGGTTAATTTCAGGGATTTTCCGAACGATACGTTCGTGTACTCATGGATCTCCAATCCAGCCTCGAAAACGAGAAAGAAAATACCGATCTCAGCAAGCAGGTCAAATGCCTCGTGAAATTCGATACCTATGACCGAAGGACCCATTATATTCCTACGATAATGTACAAGGGGACAATAAGTATCCTGTACTTTCGGAAAAATTCCGGTATGAGAAGAGATAATCCCAGAAGGACTGAGAATATTATCAGCGGGTCCAAATGCTGAAGAAAATCCATACGAAGGGCAATAGTCGCCAAATCTATAAAAATGTTGGCCTCCGCGAGATTGGGATAATCCTATAATGAGTCTGGAATGATGAATTTCATCCCATGAAATTTTTCTTTTTTTTCTTAAGAATTACAATTATTATAATCGCGATTATCACGATTCCCACTCCTATCAGAAGTAATGAAAAGCTGTCGATCAATATTCCATTTTCATCATATTGCCCAAACTTTACACGCTTATTGTTGTTGGGATATCGGTACTCCAACAAATCAGGGGTTGTCGTAATGTTGCTTTCATAGAAGCGCCCAAAGACCAGTGAGATATAATAGGTCTCGTTATATACGATCTTCACCGTTTCACTATGCGAGGAATAGTTGGTCCATGAGCAGGCATGAATGTTATTGTCCGTATCGTAGATATTGAAATATACCGATTGGATGGGAAGTTTGGTGAAATTATTATTAGTCATTATGATATCGACCTCAAGTCGGGTGCTGTTTTTCCTCCACTCGACAATGATAAGATCACCTACACTGCCGCTGTCCCACCTTCCCACCGTCTTCTTCAAGCATCCGCCGGTCAGTAACGAGAAGAAAATAACACAAAAACAAATTGATAAGCAGATAAGCCTGCGGATCCTGAATTTATTTGGAACCACTAGTCGTATATTTGAATTTCGGCCCATTGACATGGACATTAACCCTAGGACAATTTAATTCTTTTCGCCTTTTTTGTATTAATTGTTACATGTAATATGCTAATAATTCATCCGAATCCTTAAATGATTGATTCTCGCTGGTGTCCAATTGCTATTAAGGGACGTTAATCACGGTGTTGCAATTCTCCTTTAAAACCGTTATGATCTTCTTTACGCTGGGAAACTGTTCCAGGTCCGTGTGGGGTATAAATGAAGCAGAAGAGAATTCATCGAAAAAATCTTTGTTGACACTGAGTTCAACATAGGTTAATTTTTTATTGATATCAGCCGCCTGTTCCTTCATATCACGGGACAAGAGTACCGTTTTTGCACCGGTCAATGAACCGTTCCCGATGAACACGAACTTGTCAACCGACATGTCAGGTAAAAGCCCCAGCAGTATGGCTTTTCGCAGGTCGATATAGTTTCCAAAACCACCTGCAATGTAAATCTTGTCCATATCATCGAAATCCATATTCACGGTTCTTAACAATAGTGCCGTGGCCGCATATACTGCGGCTTTGCTTCTTATTATGCTCTGGATGTCGATCTCCGTAATTACGATATCTGTGCTGTTCCCGGTCGCGCTCTTTTCAACCACCACGTACTCGGCACCTTCATTTCCTTTTCTGATACGTCGGGGGTCCACCTCTTGCTGCAGGTTCCCCTTTCGATCTATGAGGTTGTGGGTGAATAATTCAGCAAGAAGGTCTATGAGGCCGGACCCGCATATGCCTACCGGTGCGACGTTCCCTATTGTCTTGTAATCAGGACCGCTGCCAGGGTTGATATCGATTTGTTCTATTGCACCGGTGGTGGCGCGCATCCCGGATTCCACCTCTCCGCCTTCGAATGCGGGTCCCGCTGAACAGGCACAGCCCACAAGCCAATCTTTGTTCCCAACAACGACTTCACCGTTCGTACCCACATCGATCATAATAGAAATTTCAGACTTTTCGTACATGCGTGTCGCCAGAATGTCTGCGGTGATATCTCCACCAACGTATCCGGCTCTACTTGGTAGTGAATGAAGGATTGCCCTGTTGTTTATCCTGATACCGAGTTCTTTTGCATAGATCAAAGGCATGGTATTCAAAACTGGGATGTAGGGTTCAAGTTTGATGAACCGCGGGTATATGCCGTATAGAAGATGTGTCATCACTGTATTGCCTGCAATAACCATCGCTCTGATCTTATCAGGATCTTTCCCCAATTTCCCGATCAATGAATTGATGGTTTTAACCGCCAATCCCTGCATGGTCCGCAGTCCTTTAGCATCCCCGCTGAAATCGATTCTCGTAAGAACGTCTTCACCGTGAATCATCTGTTTGTTGTAGTCCGCTGCAGAACTTACTACTTCCCCCGTGTTCAGGTCCAAGAGATTGGCGGCGATGGTAGTGGTTCCGAGGTCAACGGCCAATCCCAAATTTTCCACTGTAGTGTCACCGGATTCAATTTCGGTCAATTCATATCCTGAATCTCTTAGGGACAGCGAAAGGGTAATATCCCAATTTGCATCCCGTAATGTTTTTCCAAGGTACTGAATTCGGTCCAGCGATACGTGGCTTAACTTAATATTTTGGTTCCGAAGTTCTCTTTTTATCCTCTCGATATCGGAAATGTTATCATCGAGAGTCGGCGGTGGAAGTTCGAGGTGGTATTTTACAAGAAGTGGGTCAATTTTTCCAAGGTCTGTGTCTTCGCACATTGTGAGAACTTTCATTTTTTCGGTAACGCTGGCAGGAGGAATGAAGACCTCAATGTTGGAATCCACGGTGGTTTGGCAGGTCAGTTGAAACTCAAGATTCGAATAATCTCCTTTAAGAAGTGATTGAAGTGTCGATTCGGGAATGGATTCTTTAACATATACCTTGCATTTGCCGCATTCTCCCTTCCCCCCGCACACGGCGTTGATGGGGATACCTGCCTCAACAATAGCATCCATCAGGCAGCTTCCATCCTCTGAGCTAATGGAAATATAATAAGGATAAAGAGTCACTCGGTGCATAACGGCATGTGGAGCTGCATTATTAATGATAAATGTTTTGAGATGAACAACTCTCATTTGAAAATGTGGGTGTCAACTATGGGAAACCGAGGTTTCTGAAGGAGCAGGGAAATATTGATCGCCCGTAATGAAATGAGTATTCTGCCGTTTCCTGCGTAGGAAGTAAATTTAGCAATAAAATAGAAAATACATAACAGGTTTTACCCGCCAATCGCACTATTTACGGAAGTAGGAGGAATATTATGAGAAGCTTTAATGGAAGAGACATAGTATCATTGAAGGATATCGAACGAGCAGAGTATATGAGAATTTTCGAAATAGCGGATGAACTGGCCCCAATCGCCAGGAACCGAAATAACGATGACCTGTTATCAGAGAAGACTCTGGTGACTGCATTCTACCAGCCTAGCACCCGGACGAGACTTGCCACGGAAGCTGCTATGCATCGACTTGGAGGACGGGTTGTTGGTTTCTCCGATGCGAAGATGACTCGGGCGGGGGATTTTTATCAAGAGTCCATCAAGGATACGGTAAAAATGCTTGAATATTACGGCGATGTGATCGCCATGCGCCATTTTCAACAGGGAGCGCCTATGGAGGCTGCGAAATGGGCCAGCGTGCCAATCATAAACTGCGGTGACGGCTGGGGCGAACATCCAACCCAGGTGCTTACCGATCTTTATACCATATTGAAGGAGAAGGGAACTCTTGACGGACTGAATTTCCTATGTGTTGGGGATGGAAGGATGAGGACTATGCATTCCATGGCACATGCAATCACACAGTTTGACATCGAAGCGAACTTTGTCTTTCCACCGGATATGGGCATGACCGATGAATACGTGAAGTTTATGGAATCGCGCAATGCCCAGTTCCATTTCGCTGATCATGTTAACAAGGTCATTGCCGATGCGGATGTGATATACATGGAACCTGTGGTGCAGCCCGATTATACAATGTCAAGACAGGAAGCCACCGAAGACAAGGGTCTGACCCCTGCGAACTACAAGATCACGAGAGAATTACTTAGAACCAAGGCGAAGAGCGATTCAATAATTCTTCACTCACTGCCCCGAATGGACGAATTACCGCCGGATGTGGACGAGACGAGGCATTCACGGTACTGGCCAGAAGCTTTCAACGGAGTAGTAATGAGAATGGCACTACTGGCACTTGTATTGGGTGCTATGGAATAATTGTGCCATTTTTTCTTTTTTTTAAAAGCCAATCATTTCCGCCAGTGTAAAATCGGCCCATCCTCGCAGAATTGCGTATGTTAGGAACAGCATATACATTCCCAATAAAATAATTGCTTTAAAACGAGTCAGTTTCAGCTTAACTGCCAGTATGATGAGGGTTATTGTTGACAGTACAAGGAGGATTATCCGTACCTCCTGAACCCCCTCATGGTTCATCAGGTCCACCGGACCCTTAGCCAATCCGTATATAAGTAGTGGAAGTCCCAGGCAAATATTGATGTCGAATATATTGCTCCCGAAGGCGTTGGATACCGCTCCGCTGTCGTCGCCTTTTCGCGCTGACAGCATCGAGAGAAAAGTATCCGGGACGGAGGTGGCGGCCGCCGCAATAACCACGGCGACGAAAAATGTATCGATCTCAAGAATAACCGATATCTCTTTACAACTTAATGTAAGAAAGTAACATGCTCCCCCGATTATCGCTGTGGTCACTAGTATTATTAGCCATGCCATTCTCTTCGTATGCTCGTATTTCACTGCATCGTCAATGAACCATTTGCCTTCCTTTTCATCGATATTCAGGCGAAGCATCCCGGAGTGTTTCGTACCGATATAGTCAACAGTGAACTCATCGGCCCCTTGTGCTCTCAGCACGACGCTGCACCCGTCCAGCATGCACCCGTCAATCCCTTCGCGCTCCGGCATGTGATCTTGGAGACCCTGCCAGAACTCCTCAGGGTTTTCCTCCAGCTCTTCAGCCAGATCCGAATCAAGAAAATCAGGCCATATCTTCAGCAATCCTTCGTAATCCTTTGCGTGTACCACCTGGTAAAGATTTTTCGTAATCCCATCAATTGCTACTCTCTCGTTCTCCTTGAGGAGACGCATGTGCCTCTTGGCATCCATCCAGAGCCAGAGAGCATATCCACCGTACAGTCCAAGGAATACAAGACCCATCCACCATGTCAGCTCACCTGTGGTGATAAAGGATATAAGAACTATTTCGGAAAACAGAAAATACAATCCGTCCCGGTACAATACCTCTTTTTCCACCACCAGATTGGTATCGAGCCCCTTCAATTTACGAAAGTTATAGATGAAGAAAACGCATATGGCAGGTATCACTATCATGTTGTAGATGGCGCTTCCTGCGCAGGTGGCAATACCGGATTCATAGGTTCCGAAGATGAAAAGAAAAAACATCACAGTGAAAAACTCCGGCATGGAACTGGCCACAGCATCTATTGTAGCCCCACGTACAGATCCCGGGATGTTCCTTCCCAGGAAGAAAGAAGCGTCGGAAAATGGTTCGCAAGCCTTCCATATCACAATGGAGATTAATATTACTACAAAAAACCAGAACCAGATGGGGAAATTTCCCCAATAAAAGATAATAGCGAAGATAAGGGTTGCGAGAAGAAACCCGAGCAACGAATAGCCAATAAGGGTTTTTCGGTCAAATTTATCTAAACCGGACATCATAGTGCACCTTTTATTCCAAGATACCATCCTACAGAAATGACGTACCCAAGAGATTAAGGTTAAAAGTTGATTTAAAATATATAATTTGTTAGCCCTTTGGCATAAGGGAGAATTGTTCGAAATAAGAATATTGTTAATTGATGTTCTCCGCTTTCGGGGTCCGCAAACATAATCAATGGTCCCCCGAAAGTACTTGGCGGTACTGGCAATATTTCTTATCGATCTCATCCAACACGTAAGTTAGCTGGGGGCAAATAGGCATCAATAATGACTCGAAATGAAACGATCGGAATTATCTGAGAAACGTATCCCGGAATATCTTTCCGATGCTGACGAAGACCACGAAGAATTCCAATCGGCCTAGGAACATGCCAACAATCTCGGTCCAAAGAAGCGGCAGCGGCGCATTGGGTAATGTTATGTTCCCGGAAGAAAGGCCTACCGTTCCCAGTGCCGAGGCGAACTCAAAGAGCGACTCTTTCATTCCATGGCCATATGCGGAAATTACCATGGATCCCACAAGAAAAGTTAGAAAATACAGAAAGACGTAGTTTGCCGTGTGTTTTATGTGAATATCGCGAATAAATTCTTTCTGATCGTCCTTCCAGATGTAATTATGGATGATGGCTGACCGGGGGCGGAAAGGCCGTTTTATTTGCCATATGATGGATTTGAACAGCAGATGGACCCGGTACTGCTTCAGACCACCGGAAGTTGAACATATCCCACCTCCAATAATCATTAGAATGATCATTATCAGCCAACCCAAACCGGACCATTCGCCATACTGCGTTATGGTGAATCCGGTGCCGGTTAGTGCTGAGACGGCTTCAAACAACCCGGTTCGGAATGCCATTCCTTGATTCGTCACTATGGAGCTAGTTACCTTGAAAAAGATAACGACCGAGGATATCGATATCGCCGCGAAGAACAACCTTATCTCCCCATTACGAAAGAACGACTTCAGCTTCCCCCTGAAAAGCCAGTAGGCGGTGAGAAAATTCAGGTTACCGAGGAACATCAACACCAGGGTCACCGTTTCTATACCCAGTGAGAACGGTTTTCCGCTCCAATGCCCGATACTTGCATTTTTCGTTGAGAATCCTCCCGTGGCCACCGCGGTAAATGTGTGGTTCACCGAGTCGAAGAAGGTGAATTGATGACCCCCTCCAACCCCTCCGTTGAATTTCCATGCAACCAATGTATATGCTAGGATACCTAGGACTACATAACCAAGGTACAGCTTGACAACAAGTTTGGCCGATTCGCGCACGTGTGGGGCAAGCTGCTCGGTTCTCCCTTCAGCTTCACTAAATCCCAGTCCAACTGGACCTGTTATTGCAGCCAGCATCATGATGGCAAAACCCGCACCTCCACCCAACTGCATAGTGCTTCTCCACAGGAGCAGCATGTGTGAGTAATTCTCCACGTCAATGACCATGGTAAGGCCTGTGGTGGTCCAGCCGCTCACCGCTTCGAATACTGATTGGGTGAAGGTCATATTCGCTATGATCATAAACGGGATTGCGGAGAAAAGGGATATTAGCGTCCAGGTGAGGAAAACTATTATTCCGCCGTCCATGACGGTCAGAACCCTCTTTTTTCTTGGTTCGAAGAACCTCCACATGATCATGCCTATACCGGCTGAACCAAGGGCGGGTAAAAAGAAACCTATGGAATCGCCCCATTCCTCAGGCCAGCCGAAAAGGGCAAAGAGTGGGAAGAGCATGAGCGTACTGACCAGTATCAGGTTGAAACCCGTAAACGACAGTATCGTCCAATATTTTTCCTTCAACCCGGTTTCTCTTTGCATCCTACATACCTGTTAATCAGTATTCCACAGTCAGCATCTTGAGGGCCTCGTCGTGATTCGTGGGAAGCGAGACCAGTATAATTCGATCACCCGGTCTCAAACGGGTCTTCCCCCGGGGGATGATGGGCTTGTCCCTTCGGATCAATCCGGCCACCAGGCAATCTGCAGGAAGTTTCATATCCTCGAGAGTGATGTTAACCACCTTTGAGTTCTTTTTCAATACTACCTCGGTAAGATTGAACTTCCCGTCACCCACGGGAGTCAGGTGAACGATGTCTTCGAAGATCGCCTTCCGCTCGATGAGACCCGTGAGGATATGTGTGGTGGAGATAGCGTCCGCAATGCCCAGGTTCTTGAACACCTTCTCATTGTCCGGGTCGTTCACCAGTGCAAGTATGCGAGGGACCTGGAAGTAAGCGTCGGCCATCTGACATATGGTGAAATTATCCTGATCGAAGGAGGTGAGGGCTAGCAGGACATCGCTGTAGAAAGCCCCTGCGTCTTCCAGTACTTCCGGGTCGCTTCCATCACCAAAAACTATATTGATCTTTAACTGTTTTGCGAGCCTATTGCCCCCTTCCCAGTTCCGATCGATCACTGTGACCTTATGTTTTTTAGAGATCAGGGCCCTGGAAAGGAAGTAGACCAATTTACCACCTCCGACAATAAGAACTCTCATTTAAACATCTCCTTAATAACTAAAGCCATCCCTTCAGTGGTGATCGGTTTTTTTCGAGAGCCAATTTTTCCAGGAATACATCTGCCGAGATGGCAGTGGGGCACACAGTGAGAAGTCCCAATTCGGAATATGCTTCATCCCTTTTTGGGTCCGATACCCTTGCAATCACCTGTCGTACCGTGAACATCCTCTTTGCTACTTGGGCTGACATTATGTTGACATTATCTTCGCCGGTGGTTGCAATGAAGAAATCCGCCTCGCCGAGTTTCGTACGTTCCAGTACCTTGAATTCGGTGACGTCCCCAATGATGTGAAAACCACTGAACTCCACGGAGAGATTCCTGAACGCCTTCTCGTCTATATCCACGACCATAATACTGTAACCCAAGGCGCTCAGCTTGCTTGCAAGGTACGAGCCCAATCGGCCGCACCCGGCTATGACCCCGAGCCGCTGTTTTTTGATTGGCAACAAAGAGACCTCCTTTCGCATCCAATTTTCCATGGAGTACATTGGACGTTTTTAGGGTGTACGAGCCAGTTACTTTAATCGACTGGTACGGGGGAAAATGATAACTCAATGTAATATTTATATTTGCTTATATAACTTTCTACAGCATTGGATGACCCCATACACGTCTGAAGGTTCAAGTTCGAACGTTATTTCCCTACGTGGACGCTTATTTGGAATCGGGACCAGAAGGTTTAAAATGAATGGTTTGCATAATTGAATTTATTGATGTCAGAGCACCGCGTAAGGAGATTTATTGGTAGAAAAAGGTGAAGCAAATGAAAAGGACAATGATCATTATTCTGGTACTTACCGCATTGCTACCGGCAGTTAGCTCTGTTCACGCATCGTCCGTGTTTTTAGAAAAATCCCGTGCCGATGATGATGTCATGAGCAATGCCACCGTTATAGCGCTGAACGACAGCGCCTATGATACGATACACAATGAAACGGACTTTTGGGACTGGTACAAGGTAGAAGTGACTGCGGGAGATATTATTATCATCAATCTGACGGTTCCCGTTACGGGGAACTTCGACCTTACCGTGTATAATGCGAATTCTGAGCTAGTCACCAAGAGTTGGACTTACAGGGTCGGCGGATTCGAAGAGACCATCTTCATGGCAAATATGAGCAATTATTACTATATCCAAGTCTCGACATTTGAAGGGAACGGTAGTTATACTCTCCAAGTATTGAAGGACAGTGAATATGTTCACGATGGAAATGATTATCGATACTCGGCCACGGAGATCATCGAGTTGGTGACGATAAATGAGAAGCACGATATGATCGAAGGTATCGATGATGATGATTATTACACAATATTCCTTGGAGAGAACGACCGGCTAAGCGCATCCCTGTCCTATCAACCGGGCCAGAACTTCGATCTGTTTTGCCTGGCACCGGACGGTACTGTATTGAACGAATCAACTAACTTTACAGGAAGCGAAGAAGTCACTGTAACAGTAGATGACGAAGGGTGGTATTACGTTCAAGCATCAGTGATATGGGGGTCCGGGGATTATTACCTGTCCATTATCGTTGTACGGGGCAACGCGCCTCCACTGATAACAGATACGGTACCGGAGGGAACCACATTTACAGTGGAGGAAGGACAGTGGGTTATTTTCAGTGTTAATGTCAATGACCCTGAGAACGACATTCTTGGCTATATATGGAGAGTGGATAACGTTCTCGTGACCGGAGAAAATACGAAGGAATTCAATCTCTCCACCACATACAATGATAGTTACTCCGCAGGAAATTACCAGGTGGAGGTATCGGTGGAGGACGGTTACAATTCGGTCTCTCATGACTGGAACCTCGTAGTGGAGGACCGGAATCCCTCACCTGTGATGACGATAAAATGGCCGGCGGGCGATGAAGTGACAATAAATGAGAACGAAAACGTTCTTTTTATCACGGAAATCGAGGACCCTGACGGCACCATACCACTAATTGCATGGTCAGTTAACAAAGTCAGCCAGGCTGAAGAGACGGGAGTGAGCTTCAACTTCCGGGCGGACTACAAGATGGCCGGAATTTATAAGGTTGAGATCGAGGTAATGGATTCTCTGGATCCGGTTATTAAAATTACGAAAATCTGGACCGTAACCGTGACTGATGTCGATAGGAAACCCATTGTGACCGACATCATACCCATAGTTGCCGGTCAGACCGATGAAAAAACTTCCCTTGAGTTCAGTTTCAACTTCACCAACCCGGACTCTGATACGGTGACTTACTGGTGGTATTTTGACGGGGAGTTGATGGCGGGAGAAAAGATGTCTCGCTATGAATTCACACCGACCTATTCCAGCTACGACGGGAAAAAACACACTATACGAGTTGAAGCGACAGTTGGCACTCACGAGCTAAATCATAGCTGGGAACTCACAATAACGGATGTAAATAGACTCCCAGTTATCGATAATACAACCCAGGAACCG
>JASLWR010000072.1 GCA_030740765.1 Thermoplasmatota archaeon | reverse complement strand
TCCTACTTTACCCGGAATATTACATTGCCTGCAAACTCAAATGCAAGCCTTCATTACAATATATCGAGCGTGGATTCTTCGGGTAATTGGAATGAGACCGGGATTTCCAACGTCTCGGTTTTGGATAACGATCTACCGGTAAATAACGGCACCAACACGCCGGCAGTGGGTTACACAGGTGATGCATTTGTGTTCAACTGTTCCTGGAAGGATAACATCGAAATATTTAAGGCATGGGTCGAATACTGGTACGGGAACGGTAATCATACGAATGTTTCCATGGTGAATGTTGGCGGTGATTCCTTTGAGCACACCATCCAGCTTAGGAATGATTTCACCGGCACACTTAATTACAATTTCTCTGCCAATGACACGGAAGGCAACTGGGAACAAATACTCCTGCTGAACTCGAGCATATTGGATAACGACAGACCCATTTTCGGCCAGGATTCAACACCTAACTCGGGTGTCTGTGGAGGAAACCTGACATTCAATATCTCCGTGACTGATAATATGAATCTAAGCACGGTGAAAGTGAACTATACGATAGGTAATTATTCATACAACGTTTCACTAAACGGAGCAAATCCTTATACTAAGACAGTGACATTGCCCTTGGACGCCGACGGGACACTAAGTTACTATTTCTGGACCAATGATACATCCGGGAACACGAATGTCACTTCACCGGTCCAGGTGACCGTTACCGATCAGATATTACCCCGCCTGGTTAATAACAGCGTGCCGAATAACGGTTACACGGGCGAGGAGTTGATTTTCAACTGCAGCTGGTCGGACAATATCAACATAAACGGGGTTTTTGTTGAATACTGGTACGGGGCGGGCGGAGGACATACGAACCTATCCATGAATCTGGCAAACGGATACTATGTCCGAACCATCACATTGCGAAATGATTTCGTGGGTATATTGAATTATATTATCTCGGCCGTGGATGACCAGGGAAACTGGAATTCGACCGGGAACCAATCCGTAAATATTGCTGACGATGAATTGCCAGCATTCGGTACCGATAACACTCCCGGTTGGAGTGTCACAGGCGGGCAGCTGAACTTCACGATTGCTGCCACGGACAACGTTGGGGTGATGGAGGTACGAGTCCGTTATTATTTTGTGGGCATGGGGGGCATTCCCGTCAACATAAGCATGAAGGGTAGCGGTCCGTATTTTTACGAGATCAATCTATCCATGAACGCTTCAGGAATCTTGAACTATACATTCTTAATAAAAGACCTGGCAGGTAATTGGAACAATACGGCGAACCGCTCTGTAAGAATATATGACAACCAACATCCCGTTTTCGGCTATGATGAAAGCACCGGTTCGGCAAATACTGGTAACATGTTCAATTTCGATATTTCCATATATGATAATGTGGAGGTCAACAAGTCCACAGTGGAATATTGGTATGGGGCCAACGGTCAGCATATAAACAACTCGCTAAATGCGCCCAATCCCTACAATCGAACCATTACTCTTCGGAATGATTTCGCAGGAACCTTCTACTTTTACTTTTCTGCCAAGGATGGAGAGGGCAACTGGACGCGTACCACGGTAAAGACCCGGGAGATAATAGACGATGAAATGCCCAGCGCTGTTGATATGAATAAGAATCTCACAACCGGCGATGTGTTCAATGTAAGCATCCAGGCGAATGATAACATCAGGGTGGCATTTGTTCATTATTATTATAAATTCATATACACGAATGAAATGGAGGACAAATCCTTTTCATTTGTCGTACTGGAGAAGGTATCGGGCAACTCCCCCGAGGAGGCGGAAACCTGGAATAACACGCTCCAGATCCCGGGAGCTGCGGCTTTTATTCATGTATTTTATCACATCTCGGACGGTACTAACGGACCATATTTCAACAAGGGAGGCCAGGCCTTCGATCGAGCCTCTGCCGAAGATGATGCCTATGCGTTCAATGTAACGGACAACGACCTTCCGGAATTGGTTGAAAAGCCTACGTTCGATAATATCTATTACACGGGTGACGAAATAGACATCCTGGTAAAAGTATCTGATAATACCTTCATGATCAATAACGTTAGTATCACCTTTTCGGGCATATATGCGGATAAGGGGACGATACTGCTTAACATGATGTATCCGGGTGCCATGTATAACCTGACGATAAAGGCGGATTTGGATCGGGTTGGGCGAGTCGATTTTAACATAAACATAAACGACCGTGCTGGAAATTCGCTGTCGGTTCCCAATGGATGGTACTTTAATTTCTCCGTGAATGATTCCATCGCCCCTGTAGTGGTTGATGTGACGGGAAACGTCACCAGGGGAACGAACAACGATTTCACCATACAGTGTTGGGCAACGGATAACGTAGGTCTTACCGATGCCACTCTGCATATCAAAAAGGGAGAGGGCGGTGAATGGATGGAATTCGAGATGGAATATTCCGCAGGGGAAGGATCGTTTCATCTTTCCTATCCCATACCCCTTTACAACGACTACGGTATAGACACTACAGATGGGACCTCACTTTATTATTACATTTTTATATATGACGCAGCGGGAAATATGGACCCATTGGGAAGCAAAGGGATTCCCTACGTTATTACATTTGTGGATGATGATGTCCCGGAAGTCACGTCTAACTTTTTGGGGAATATTGATGTCGGCACAGGTGATGGCTTTACTATTCGTCTCAACGCAACAGACAATATCGGGCTGAATAATACATTGATATACATCAAACAGGAAGGGGTGGAGGGATGGTCCGAACCCATTGAGCTGTACTCGGAAATATCCGGTGACGGGAGATCGGGTTTCTTTTACACCAACTATACTCATATGCTGGGAATCCTCGGGAACGGCATATCCACGCTAAACGGCTCTAACCTGACCTATTATCTGGAGATATTAGACGTGAACGGCCAGTTCCTTCGCCTGGGTGATTACAAGATCACCGTCAACGATACAATGGATCCCCATGTTGTGGGAGATGCGGCCTTTTCGCCGGACCCTCCGAAAACACAGCAAGAGATGACCATTTCGGTGATGGCTGTTGACAACGTGGATGACCCCGATAAACTTGAGATCACTCTCATATACGAATTCAAACCTTCCTATCTACCGGATCCCATAATTGATTCAATGATCTGGGATGATGGGTCTTTCCATACTAACGTGAATGTTCCCGAGAACGCCATGGAAATGCTATATTACTTCAATATAAGCGATACCAAGGGTAACTTCAACTTATCGGTCATCAAATCGGTTTCTATCAAGGACATAATCGCGCCGAAACTGAACGAGATCCGGCTTAACAATACTGAAATCGAGCTTAAGGAACCCACCAGTCCCACCCGTATTTACGCCGGGGAGGAAATAACCGTCACCATAAAAAGAGAGGACAATGTAGACGCTTCCTCGCTACTTGGAGCAAGACTGGAATACACAAATGTTTCAGATAATCGGAATGACACCAATTTTGTGAATTCCGCATCGTTCCATGGCGCCGAAGCTATCCTCTTTATGGAAAATTTCTCTCAAGGGTACGGGTGGTTCCGAATCATACTGAACGATACCAAGGGGAATAATTTCACGTCTCCCGCCTATCTCCTGAACGTGAGCACCAATGATTTGGACGGCGACGGGACGCCGAATGGTGACGAACCTCAATGGGAAAGCCTTAACCCGAACGGTTCATCCAAAGGGGGTGCTAATGGTACTCTCTTCCTGAATGATTCCGCCGAATGGATGGACACTGACGGTGACGGCGTGGGGGATAACTCAGACAAATTGCTCGAAGATCCTTCGGCGGCGATGGATACTGACGGCGATAGATTGCCAGATGAATGGCTGCCCGGCAAGACCCAAAAGAACTCCACCAGGTGGGTCCTGTTATTCCAATTAGCAAAGAGATATGACGAGTATCTCAAGAATGGAAGTTTGGATTCAGGGCTGAAGAACGAATTTGAGGATCACGGGCTTGAGCTTGGTTTACAGGCTTCAATGTATCCTTTCTCGGACGGAGATGGATGGAAGATAACGGATGATGACGATGAGTACAAGGTCACGAATACCAGTGGTATGGTGAATGTTTACGGTAAACTTTACTTGGATGCATTTCCAAATGACTCCGCCGCAAGCGTTGACACGGATGGCGATGGGGCGCCCGATTACTGGAATCAAGGTAAGTCGGAGGAAGATTCCACCACAGGATTGAAGCTGGACTATGATCCCAACGACCCCGAAATAGTAACGGCACCTCCTCCAGATTTCCGAGACGAACATACAAAAGACCTCAATAAATTTTTGCTCATTGCCCTTATTATCATAGGTCTGATATTCTTGCTCCTCATCATTTTCCTCATTGTTAAAAAGCGGGAGAAGGACAAGAAGGAAGGGAAAGGCAAGGACAAGAAGGATAAGAAGGAAAAGGCGAAAAAGGAAGAGAAAGAGAAGAAGGAAGAGAAAAAGCTGGAAAAAAGGAAGAAAAGGGGAAAGAAAGAGGAGACAATGGGGCCCGGCGCAGAGCTCGCGGAGGAGAAAACGGAGGAAGAGTCGGAAAAACCGGAGGAACCTGAGTTAGAGGGAGAACCGGAACCCGAGGAAGAAAAAGCCACCGAAGAGCCGGTAAGAAGAAAGCGGAAAAAAATAATTCTCGATGACGATGAACCCGAAGAAGCCCTGGACATAGACGAAATGCTTCCGGAAGAGCTTCTTAAAAAGGAAGAAAAAACGAAAAAAGTTAAACCCAGGAAGAAGAAAGTGAAAGAGCCGGAGCCCGAAATACCGCCCTGGGGAGTGACCGAGGAAGAAGTTATCCCCGAAGAACCGCCTGAACCTATCGCCGTGGAAGAACCTGAACCCGAGGAAATTCCAGAGGAACCAGAAGAGGAGGAGCTTGATTTCGATCTGTTGGACCTCGATCTTGGCGTAAGTGATGATCTCGATATAGGAATTGACGATATAGAGCTCGAAGACGAAGAAGAACCCGAGATGCAGTTCGAGCTGGGGGATGATGATGAATTCGCCATCAGTGAGGACGATATTGAGATAATGTTGGGGGATGGAGAAGGGGAAGATGAGCGGGCTGACGAGGTCCGAGAATGGGTCTCTCAACAGGTGGGAGATGAAGAGGATGAAGATGAGGAAGTGGAGGAGGGAGAATAGACCGGCTCACTGTAGGGGGTGAATATTCGATGCAGCGGGAAAGTGGAGTGGGAAGTTTAGGGGTCAGCGAATTGCTGGTCAGTTACTTGAGAGAAGATATACGCACCGGGGATATCACTTCCGAAAGTCTTCTGCCCAAAATAACTGCAAGGGCAAGGATTATTGCAAAAGAAGGGGGTGTGGTAGCTGGTATAGAAGAACTGGTAACCCTTTTTCGACTCTCGAACTGTATAATCCGAAACCCGGTTCCCGACGGCTCGGAAATTAGCACGGGAACTGTAATATGTACTGTGGAAGGAGATGTGAAGGACCTTCTCCGAACGGAACGTGTTGGATTGAATATTCTAGCACGGATGAGTGGGGTCGCAACAATAACCAGGCAGTTTGTAGATAAGGCTCGGGCCGTAAACGAAAATGTGAAGATCGCAGCCACGAGAAAAACCACTCCAGGTTTCAGGTATTTCGAAAAAAAAGCGGTTCGAATAGGGGGGGGGGACCCACACCGTTATTCTCTTGACGACATGGTGCTCATTAAGGAGAATCATATCCGGGCCTGCGGAGGGGTGACGGAAATACTCAAGCTGGCGGGCGAGAAAATACCATTCTCGAAAAAGATCGATATCGAAGTGGAAACATTGGACCAGTTCAGGGAGGCGTTGCGATTTGCACCGGATATAATAATGCTGGATAATATGAAACCCTCAGAGGCAAAGGAGTGCAGGGAGCACCTAGATAAAATTATGCCCACCAGGTCCGGACGTACTCTAATCGAGATATCCGGCAACATTACAATGGAAAATGTAGCAGATTATGCACCTTACGGGGATATCATATCCGTGGGATCGCTCACCCATTCCTACAAATCTTTGGATTTTACAATGTTGATGGATCTTCAATAGTACATCCGTAGGAATCCCTTTCGGTGGATAAGGGAACGCAGATTTCCTTCTTGTGATTCATGGTGAGGAAAAATGACCTTATCGGTTCAACCGACCCAGTTGGTGCTCGGTACTATCTTGGTATCGGTCCCTTCTATTTTGTTGATCCTGATTCTTAGGCACAGGCCAAAGGCAGTTAAGGCTCTCTTGGTCATATCCGTGGTCATTCTCTCAGCCTTTGCCTGTTTTGCAGTTTTCAAAAAGATTTATCCCGGAGTGAACCCAGGGGATAACATAAGGGGGGAAGACGGAAGCCTGATCATGGGATATTATCATAACGAAACCACGTATAGGGCCGTTAAGAATTATGATGAGGTGGATTCGGGTCATAAAAGGGAGTTCAACGAAAAATTCGAGGTATTTCACTCTCTGTACAAAGCCGGTTTCGAGGATTACCGTGACGAAATAAATTCCAAATACGTAAACTGCATGATCGGGGCGGGGATCGGTGGCCTTGCGGCTTTAATCATTCTTATTTTTATTATTACTGGATCGGGACGACGTAAGCGAATAAAGGAGGAAATGGAAATCCGGGATATGTTTCCATAAAAATGTGGAAAGATATTGTCATTGCTACTTTCATTTTTTTTATTTTATTTTCCTGCACAATCTTTGTTACTCCGAACCTTTACCCAGGTCATGCACGTAATCAAAAATCAGATTTTACAATCCTGCAAAAGTATTTTATAGTCCGAACGGGATTAATGCCTTGATGAATGTTGAAAGTCGTTGGACTCCTACAATTAGCCTCGTAATTCCCATTATTCTTGGAGTTTCAACACTTCTTATGGGGTGTACCGATCAAAGTGACAGCGACAAAGGGGTGGAGCTAGAGCCAGGTTTTCTTATCCAGGTCAACCGAACCAAGGGTCTTGCTCCAATGGACGTGACCTTCTCCCTGGTTAACGTCACCGGCAAGGTACGCTCTTTTCGGTGGGATTTTGGCGACGATTCTGCCAATACATACTCTGATCTTGCTTCACCGGTGGTCCATGAATATTCCGTATCCGGCAGGTATGATGCCCGTGTCGAGCTCGAATTTGCAGAAAACGAATATATTACAAAATCAGTTATTCTACACGTCAGTTACTGGGAGTCCGTCTCATCGTCCCTGTCTGTCTCCGAAGAGGAGGAATATGACGTCCCGGTGAAAGATATGGCCACGGATGTGACCCTGGAGTTGAGCTATTTCGGAGGACAGAATCTGGGGGATCACTACCAGAACCAGCTCGATATGTTACTTTACTATCCCAATGGGACGCTCTTCGACAGTACCCTAGAACAGGATCCTTCAGGATCGACTAGGGTCAAGGCCCTCTCGATCCCCTACCAGTACATGGCTGCAAGCGAATTCGATGTCTGGAAATTGACCATAAATGCCAAAAGTGGCATAAATGTAGACTACGTTTACCTGTGCCAGGTGAGTTTTTAATTTTAATGTTCGGGGAAATTGAATGAATGGCCATTTCAATATAAATAAATTTCAAATTGTAACCATTTTTATCACTTTGGTTCTGGTCGGTGTCTACTTAATATCATCTACCGTTCTATTCGCAGAATCGTCAGTTATGGACTCGTCTGTTTCCGGGGGAACGGGGCACCAAGGCAGTAGGGAGTCATCCGGGCTTTCAATCACCTGCATCAATGTGTCGAAAGGCGACTCCACTCTCATCACGGTACCTTCAGGAAAAACGATGCTGGTGGATACGGCCATCGACGGGACTCCGGTCCTTGAGGTTTTACGAGAAAAAGGTATCGAAAGAATCGATTATCTGGTGTCGACCCACTGGGATTCTGATCATATCGGCGGTACCTGGGAGATCGCAGCCGGCGAGGACCGAGAACTGAATACGAATGACGATATCGAGATATCGAATGCTATTGACCGGGGCCGCGAGGAGGAAAAGGATAACTCTTACGTGGATGATTATTTATGGACGCTTGATGAAAAGAATATTCCCCGGTCGACTCCCGATATCGGTGACATCATCGACCTTGGTGAAGGGGTAAGTGCAACCTGCGTCACTTTGAACGGAGAAGTTCTGGGGGGTAGGACGGCGGATTGGGACCTTGGGGAGAACGCAAAGAGTCTGGGTTATCTAATAAGCTATGGCACATTCGATTTCCTCGTCTGTGGTGACCTAACATGGGGGGTAGAGGAACTCCTGGTTCCCGGATTGGGTGATGTCGAGATCGACGTGCTGCACCTGAACCATCACGGCAGCTATTCTTCAAGCACTTGGGACTTCGTGGAAGGGGTCCGGCCCGAGAATGCAGTGGTGTCGGTGGGATTCACGAACTCATATGGTCATCCTCACAGGGAGGTCATTGATAACCTGGAGTACCTTGAAAGCCCCTGCGGGGATGAATGGTTCCAGCATCTGTACATGACAGAAACGGGTTCGGGGAATTCGACCGGAGCGGGCCTGATAACGGTACACGGAGATATAGAGATCGAGATCATCGGGGATCGGTATGAAATAAACGGCGACAGCTATCCAACGGACGAGGCCGATGCAGACGGGGACGCAATGCCGGATATCTGGGAAATTCATATGGGACTTGATTTGAACGACCCCACGGATGCGGACGCGGATCGTGACGCCGACGGCCTTTCGGAGCCAGATGAATATTTATGGTGGACCTGCCCTCTTTTGAATGACACCGATAGCGACGGAATGCCGGACGGTTGGGAAGCGGAATATGGGCTAGACCCGCTACAGAAGGATCACCGGGGGGACCCGGATGGGGATGGCCTCGCCAATGAATACGAGTATAAAATTAACACGAACCCGGCCTTGGATGATACTGACGGAGACGGCCTGGATGATAAACAAGAAGCGTTTGATTACCTTACTTCGCCCTTGCTGAACGATACCGACGGGGATGGATTGACCGATTACGACGAGGTTGACACACACCTGACAAGCCCTATGAGGAGTGATACTGACGGGGATAGGCTGAATGACGGGGAGGAGGTCTCGGTATATTTCACGGACCCTCTCTATGAGGATTCCGATCAAGACGGGATGCCAGACGGATGGGAAGTGATATACGGCCTCGATCCACGCTCGCCCCTTGACGCAAACGAGGATGCCGACAATGATAATATCAGCAATCTGCAGGAATATATGGACGGGACCGAACCCGGCGTTCCGCAGCTGCCTGTTGATTGGAACACAACACACCCTGGAGATGATAATGGCAATAAAACCAAGGGGAACGGGACCGGTGGTGAGGTGGAAGATGAAGATAACCCAGTATTGCTGTATATAGTGGTGGCAATAATCATTTTAATTTTTGGGGTTATGGTATTATTCTTTATCAAGGCCGGGGGAAAATCCTGAAAAAATCACACATTCAATTCAGATAACAATGCTTCCAGGTCCTCATCCTCGTCTATTTTCCCCGTTGTTTCCGGAATTATCGACTCGGGAATTTCGGCCGGATTATCCGGCTCTGTAATATCACCAACGGGGTTGATATTCTCATTCTCAACGGTAGGGTTACAAAACCTATGCGATATCCCTGTTCTTCCGTCACCGGAAACTAAAATAAATCATTTGCGTTTCCTTGGCGTCAAGGCGAATGCAATCATGACCGCCACTGCCAGAATCACCGTACCGAAACCGGGTGACTCCTCCGCCACCTCTATTCGATTCTTGTTAAGCGGAGCCCCATCGAGCTTTAGACCGGTTGTGGAATTCCTCTCGCTCATTTTGGGATTCCATTCATCGGGAGCCCCGTCGCCGTCACTGTCAAGGGAGGCCGCCGGGTCCTGGGGGAATGCGTCTATGTAAATTCCGGTTGTGGAATCCTCCTTACCCATTTCGAGGTTCCATTCATCCGGATACCCGTCACCATCGCTATCCACGCTTGCTGCCGGGTCGAAGGGTACTGCGTCCCACACAAGCCCTGTGATAGAATCCTCATATCCGAATCCGTCATTCCATCTGTCGGGATACCCATCGTCATCGGTATCCAGGGAAGCTGCCGGGTCCCGGGGAAACTTGTCTATCCAGATGGCTTTTGTGGTGGAATCCCCCTTTCCTTCCCCCTTGTTCCATTCATCCGGATATCCGTCACGGTCGCTGTCGAGGCTTACGGCCGGGTTCAGGGGAAAATCATCGTTAATGGAACCGTCACCGTCCAGGTCCGGGTCCCAAATCATCACGGTCTGGTCTTCCCCGGCCGACGCGATCAGCCCCCCGTCGGGAGACCATGCTGCCCTGGATACCGGGCCTGTATGGCCCTTGAAAACGAATATCGCCCTTGCTTCTTCAGGGAACCATATTCTTATATCTCCCTCGGAGGAAGCCGAGGCGATTAGCTCCCCCGTGCTGGAAAAGTCTATGCTGGATACTTCCAATTGATGTCCGGAAAAGGTGGAAATAAGCAAATGGGTGCCCACCTCCCAGATATTGCATGTAGAATTCGAGGAACCGGTCGCTATGTAAAAACCGTCAGGGGACCAGGCCAGACTCTGTCCCCCAAAGGTCCCCACGATCTTTTCTGTGGCGACCTTCCATATAATAACCGTATCGTTTCCATCTCCCGATGCCAGCATTGAACCGTCGGGAGACCACGCGAGATCGTATATTCCTCCGTGATGTCCGGTAAGGTTATGCACAATTTCCCCGGTCCCGGCATTCCATATCAGCATGGAATCATCCTCGGATCCGGTGGCTATCAGCTCCCCATTCGGTGACCAGGCCACTGCTGTGATGCGCCTTTCATGGGCGGTGAAGCTCAAGGTTTCAATGCCGTCGGCGATTCTCCATATTCTCAGGATTCCCCTGTGCTCGGGATATCCCGTTGAGGAGGTGGCAGCGATCTTTCTGCTATCGGGAGACCAGGAGATGTCTCTTATAGTATGATCCTGGTAGAACGTAGCTATTTCTCCTCCATCCTCGGGATCCCATATCTTCAATACCCCGTCCGGATCCGCATAATCCGTGGAAGAACCCGTCCCCATCATGGTCCCATCGGGGGACCACTCCACACAGGTGACGGCTTCCTCGTGCCCGGTGTATACCGTCTTAGCATACCTTGCCCCGTCATTCCCCACCACCGGGACACTTTCGCCGAGAACGTTGGGAGATAAGATGAATGTTGACATGGCAATTAACAGGAACAGTAGGAAACCCCACGAAATAATCATCAAGGTATTCTCGAAAAAGTTTCCGGATTCTTTTGAATTGTTCATCAGCACCAGATTCCTTATTTTTGGTAATTATATGTCGGCTTGCAAAAATGATTTGAAGGTCCCGAAGAAAGTATTATGAAAAATATCTAATAATAAGGATCTTCGTAATCATCGGATTCTGATGCGCCCCACTCGATTCCGTCCTCATCTTTTTTTTGCTCGTATCTTCTGACAGGTTTGCGGTCAGGGAAGGGTTCAAAGGCCCTCTCGACGGGATATTCCTCCCTTTCGGAACCATTTCGTACCGGTGGGATGTATTCTATATCGTAGGATGAAGCTCTTCGGTCCGCCCTCCTCTTTTGGGATCTATCCACTTCCCCTCTTCGGGGTCTATCATCTCCCCCCCTTCGCCTCCTATCCTCCGCTCCACTTTGTCCCAGATTTCCTTCACTGCTCCGTCCCCAGTCACGGTGGGATGGTCCGGTTTCACCACGTCTTCTCTTTGACCTTCCCTCCGATCTTATTCCTGCTGTTGAATGACTTTTTCCCCGTTCAAACTCTCGGTCCCGCATGTTATGAGCTTCCCTCCTCGGGGATGATTTTCTATGTTTCCGCAGGGCGTAATCATCGGCATAGAGGCCCGATGCATCGTCTGAATACTGCCTGCTCTTGGATTTTTCGAAAGAAGTCATTCCATCGTCCTCGGGAAAGAGATCGTTGTATTCTTTATGCTTGGAAGCACTTCGGTCTTCATTGATCCTCGTATAATAGTCATCCCCGCTCTTTTTCCCGGTATTTGCTTTGATCATCTCTTTGATCACATTCCTGCGCCGTATTATTATCGTTATTAGCCATATAATCAGAAGTCCTTCAATGATTCCTCCTCCGATAAAGATATAGATCATTATAGGCTCGAGGATATAAACGTTGATCTTCTTGAAATCTACTCTTGTTTCTGGTAGGCCTGGATCATTCCGATCCACGGGTTCAACCATGAGAAAGTAATTTCCCGCTTCAAGTTCTCCTTCATAGGAAAAAGTTCTTGTTTCATTGTCTTCGTTCCTTGCTATGAATTTATTTTCATAATCCGACTCGTTGGATTCCCAGGTCAAATAGAATGTTGCATTCGCCGGGCCCAGTATCTCAATCTCGATCTCCACCGGACATTGATAGAACGGGACGCTGAACGACCGGATCACTCCCCCTTCATTGAGTTTCCTCCTTTCGCTATCCGGCATTAGATACAATGACAATAGGTATATAATCCCCGTAAATATTATTATGATTACCATCCAGATTATGCATGACTTCATTCCCTTTCTAAGCATTTCCTGCTTGTGGAGGTAATCTCCTTTCATATTGACATAACCACCCGGATATTTCCATAAGATCAATGGTCGAGATAATGGACACGGTAATTTGAAATAATCCGATTTCGCTTCTTCTGTTTAAGCTATTGAAGTTTATTAATATTTTTGAATTATTTTCAATACAACCTGAAGAAATAAAGGCCATTCAATCGGTCCCAAAGGTTGGCAAATGAAATCATTATTGAATGTTTATATACAATAATAGCGATGATATACATGTAAAGACACACCAGTTGGCGTGTCAAACTTTCAAGCCGAGCCCGTAGGCGACATGGAAATTTTTGTTTCTATTAGCCCCGACATTGCATCGCGGATGCAATTAGGGCTAAGTGAAACGTTGTTTCACTGTCGCCTAATAGAATCTCTGATTCTATGTCGGGATTCGACTTTTCAAGACTCGTCAAATTGGCGAATGGAATTCAATTATTATAATAGAAAAATCCCAATAAACGGAATGGTGAAAAAATGATGCTTAAACGCTCGTTAATATTGATAGTAGGAATAATAATGCTCATCTCGTCATTTGGCGCGATTACAGCCAGTGATACAGGTGACTCAGACGAAACCCCAGATGCGAGAAGTGAACGTGGAACCACCCAACGCGTGGTTCTTTTAGAGGATTTTACCAATACCGGATGTGGTCCCTGCGCGGGGGCGAATCCCAGTTTCGATAGAATCGCGGATGAGTATGGAGAAGAAAAGGTCTCCCTGGTCCGTTATCACGTAAGTTGGCCCTCAGCAAATGATCCTTTCTACACTGCGAATTCAGCCGAGAACGACGCAAGAAGAAGTTACTATGGGGTAAATTCGGTCCCTTGTGTATATTGTGATGGCGAAAAGGTCAATTTTCAATCAAGTTACTATACTGATCTGAAAACCGAAGTGGACGCCAGGTTAGCCATTCCCAGCAAATTGAAGATCGACGTTACCGGGTCCCTGGGAAGCGGTACGGGGTCAATAGACGTGCATATCGAAGCCCTGGATACCATCTCCGCTTCAAACCTAAAGGCCCGGATATTGATCCTTGAGAGCAATGTATCATATAATGCTCCTAACGGAGAAACAAATCATCGATTTGCAGTCCGGGACATGGTGGATAATGCCAACGGTGCTGCCGTCTCTCTTTCAAATCAGGGCGATACTGCAGATATCTCGAAGAACTTCAATATTGGGCAGAGCTGGAAGGAAGAAGAAATAACCGCAGTGGTTTTTGTGCAATCCGATACCACAAAGGAGGTCCTGCAATCTAGGGTCTATTTCTTTGGGTTGAATGCCATGCCTGCGATCACCATTGACAATCCCACGGGAGGCGAAGTGGTGGCTGGTGATCTCCCGATTCAGTGGAGCGCAACTGATGCCGACGTAGATGATATTCTCAAGGTCTCTCTTGAGTATGGACGGAGCGGTGGATGGACGCCAATAGCATCCGATCTCGACAACACCGGCAGTTATGTATGGGACACCACGCCCATGGTGGATGCGGTTGGATATACTCTTAGAGCGACAGTTGAAGATAGTGGGGGTAAGAAGGGAACCTTCACAATGATCAACTCCTTTGAGATAGATAACGACCTGCCTCCGGAAGTAACTTTGACCAGTCCAGCAGGCGACGAGATATGGAATGAGAACCAGACCATTACCTGGACCGCAACGGACGACCGTGATGACGATGGAGACCTGACGATAAAACTCGAATATACCAGGAACGATGTGGATTTTTCCATTATCTATTCCAATCTGGAAAATACGGGAAATTTCCTTTGGGATACAACCCGGATGGTTGACGATGATTCCTACAAGGTACGGATAACCGCCAGGGATTCCATGGGGCAGGAAAGTACCGATATATCTCCGAAGACCTTCGAACTTTCTAACGGGATTTACGAGGATACGGATGAGGATGGCATGCCTGACTGGTGGGAAGATGAACATAATCTGGATATGACGTCTGAGAACGATCGAAGCATGGATCCCGATGATGATGGTCTCAAGAACTTCGAGGAATACCAGCACGGAACAGACCCTAAGAACGCCGATAGTGACGGTGATGGTATGGATGATGGGTGGGAGGTGGAGATGGGCCTGGATCCCATGTCGGATACGGATGCAGGGTTGGACGATGACGACGATGGCCTGACCAATGTCCAAGAGTTCTTGCAGGGAACGTTTCCAGATACCGCTGATAGCGACCATGACGGAATGCCTGACGGCTGGGAGGTGGAACATAATCTGGCTCCCATGGATTTCGAGGACGAGAAACAGGACCCGGATGTGGACGGACTAAGCAACCTGGATGAATATGCGGTGGACACGGACCCGCATGATCGTGATACTGACAGCGACGGTCTTCCTGATGGTTGGGAAATTGAGTTTGGGCTAAATCCTAAAGATGATGTGGATGGTACCAGCGATGAGGATGATGATGGTCTTAACAACATGGAAGAGTTTGATGAGGGAACCGATCCTACGAACCCCGATGTCGATGAGGATGGGATCCCTGACGGATGGGAAGTCGATTTTAATCTGGATCCACTTTACTACTATGACGGCAGCATGGATAACGATTCAGACAAGCTGACGAATCTTGATGAATATCTGTGGAATACAGATCCCTTTAACAAGGATACTGACGGGGATGCGATCGAAGATTGGTGGGAAGTGAAGTACGCCCTCGACCCAACAGTGGCCGCCGATGCGGGAGAGGATCCGGATGGGGACAATGTCACAAACCTTGAAGAATTCAACGAGGATATCGACCCGGCTAAGAAAGATACAGATGGAGACGGTATGCCTGATGGGTGGGAACTAACGAATGAATTGGATCCGAAATCCAAATTTGATGCAGACGACGATGGGGATGAAGATGGAATGACCAATCTGGAGGAATTCGAAGGAGGATTCAATCCCAATGAGGCCGATAATCCCAATAAACCTGTTGACGAGGATGATGGCGACGATGATAGTAACCCGGTCGGAGGTGGTCAGGGCAATAACCAGGCTTCCAATAGTGATTTCCCATGGGTTGTGGTGATCATAGTGGTGGCAATTCTAGTGCTGGGAGTGGGGGGACTGGTTGTGGTGTTCGTTCTTAGGGGCAAAGATTCGGATGAAGATGATGACATAGGGCGAGTACAACCCGAAGGGAGCGCCTACCAAAATCTGTATGGTTCTCCTGATGATGCACAGACCGAGCCTACTGCTCCGCCTGCGGAGATCGAGTATATTTCCCCACAGGGAGGCGGAGGCGGTCCGGCATGTCCCAAATGCGGCAGGCCCTCGGAATACTATTCTGATTATGATTGTTACTGGTGCGAGCCTTGCCAGGATTATGTTTACGACCAAACGCCTGAGTTGCTTCCGCCGGTGGGATCCATTCCAACAACCAAGCGCAGAGTGGTTAAAAGAGCGGTTCAATAGGTGGGAAACGACAGTTAATACAATCCTCCGGTCATAGAGAGGATGCCCTTCCTGCTCCAAGGGTTTGCCTGGAAATTAGTTGCCATAATAAGGTAACCCTGTTGGCCCTCCCTGGAATTGAGAAAACAGTATCCATGGCGGGCTAAGACGAGGGTTCTTCCATCGGGTACCGGTCAAAGATGTGGTGCAAATAACAGTAATTTATTCTTGCGCCCGTCCATATTATGATTAAGCTAATTTAATATATTAAAAAACACATTAGTGCATCTATATATCTTCGGTCAGAGAAAAGATGTGGAGTGACCCCCTAATCATGGACAATGAGTTAAGCAACATGAACACCATGGGGGTGTCATATGGGAAAGAAACGAA